>NZ_CP018866.1:3376538-3683653 GCF_002250055.1 Sutcliffiella cohnii | reverse complement strand
CAGCAGGCTATGAATCAACGGGTAAAAAACCAGATCACCCTCAATATGGAATAACGTTTTCTGGTGTAAAAGTTAGACGTGATTTATATTCTACGATAGCAGCAGATCCGAGAGTGTATCCAATCGGAACAATTTTGTATATTCCTGGATATGGCTATGGTGTTGTTGCAGATACTGGTGGAGCAATAAAAGGCGGTAAAATTGACTTATACTATGATACTGTTGAAGAAGTATTCCAAGAGTGGGGTAAAAAAAGAACCGACGTATATGTCGTTAAAAAAGGAAATGGTAAACTTACAGAAGAAGATTTACGTCTCTTAAATGAAGACGAATCAATGCAAGTATTTAGACAGCAGTTTAACGAGAAAAAAGGTTCATAATAAATAAAGTCCTAAAAGTCAGTAGAGACTGACCTTTTAGGACTTTTTAGGTTGTAGTAAAGGGTCGCTCGCTTCTGAGTATATTGGATACTTGGAAGAATGCAATAAAGCTGCTAGTTTTTGAAGTCCTATTAAAAGTCGAGGGGATGGACGACAAAACAAGCTTTCTTCTAATATGTGTACGTTGTTTTCTTTTAAGGCACTCAAATCATTCCAACCTGGGCGTTTTTGAATTGCCTTCTTATTCATTTTACTTTCTTTAACCCCAACCCAAATTAGACAAATATGGTCTGGATTACGATTTTTTACGTCCACCCAATCAGTTTGGTAGTTTGCGACGTTTTGATCGGCAAAGATATTCCTTCCCCCAGCTAGCTCACTAATTTCTGTTAGCCAATTCACTCTACCGGGAGTAAACACTGGTTTTGGCCACCATTCCCAATAGATGCCCGGTTTATTTTCAATAGAGCTTGAAATTTCCTTATATGAGTTTATGATGTTGTTGAATATTTCAGCTAGTTCATGTGCTTTTTCTTCATGTCCTGTTTCCGTTCCTAGATGAATTAAATCCTCTTTAATATCTTGAAGGGATTGAGGGTTATATGTAACAAATGGTAAATGTCGCTTTTCTAATTGTTCAATGTTTTTTTCCATGCCTGGTACACTTAAAGAAGCAAGTACTAAGTCAGGCTTAAGACTTTCAACGAGGTCGATATTAATATTTAAGTCTGGCCCAAGCTTAGGTAAAGCCTTTATACTTTTTGGCCAGTCTGAAAAATCATCTACCCCAACTAAGTATTTTGTTAATCCTAAGTAGTGAACGAGTTCTGTGTTACTAGGGCAAAGAGAAATGATTCTCATGTACGCTCCCCCTTACAGTACGTGGAATATGTAATGCAATAATAGCGTTAATAAAATCCCAGTAATTCCTCCAAAGAACACTTCAATAGGTTGATGACCTAAAAGCTCTTTCAATTCTTTTTGCTTTTCTTGTTCATTCATTTTTTGCCAAGATTTAGCCTCTTCCATAAACCTGTTGAAATCAATGACTAACTTATTAAGGACAGTTGCCTGTTCTCCTGCGTGACGGCGAATACCAGTTGCATCAAACATTACGATAATGGCAAATACGGTAGCAACTGCAAAAATAGGGGAGCCTAAACCTGTTTCTAACGCAACTCCTGTAGCAACAGCGGTAACAGCAGCCGAGTGTGAGCTAGGCATTCCACCTGTAGAGGTAAGGAGTGACCAATCTATTTTCCTCGTTGCAATAAATTGAATCGGTACTTTTACAAATTGTGCAAAGCCAATAGCAGCTAATGCAGCCCATAACGGAAAATTAGTAAATAAGTCCATTGTACATAATCGCCCTTTCGTTGCTGTGAATATATTTTTGTTTTTATTATACAGTAAAGCAGTACAATTTCTAATAAAGATGAATGATATTTTCAATTTTGTTACAATAAATTTAGAAAATAGTGAAAGTTTTATGATAGAAAGTAGGGTGGCGTATGCATTTATATCCAGATGAGTATTATGAGTTTTTTATTAAATTTAACGAAGGAGACTATTATACTTGTCACGATTTATTAGAAGAAATATGGTTAACGGAAAAAGACAATTTGTTTTTAAAGGGCTTGCTTCAAATGACGGTGGCTATTTACCATTACGAATATGGAAATGTAAAAGGTGCACGATCGATGATGAGAGCAGGACACACTTATATACAAAAATATCGCCCAAAACATTGGGGGTTAAACCTAGAAATAGTAAATGAGTTTATAGAACAAAGTTTAAACATTATACCAAACGATATAGACCGTATTCCATTTGAGGACATTTCAACGTTACCACAGCTTCCCCAACTTATTTTATATTTACAAGAAGATTAGCTACTCGAAATATTTTTAAACTTTCGCTATAATGGACATACATACTTTGAGAGGTAGGGGATAACATGTTTCATGTTCAAAATACGATCGATTTTACAGAAAAGCAGTCAGCATTAGTAGTTGGTTTGTTTGAAAAAAATAAAAAGCTAGAAGGTCTGCTAGGAGAATTAAATGAGTCACTTAATGGACAGTTAACGGAGCTTTTAAAAGAAGGGGATATTTCTTCAAAATTTAAGGGGATTGCAAAAATACATACATTTGGGCAAACTTCTTTTAAACGTTTATTTATTGTTGGTTTAGGTAAAGAAGACGAGCTAACATTTACAAGTTTAAGGGAAGCGTTAGGAAAGGTGAGTAAAGAGCTTCAAGTTGCAAAGTTAACCGATGTAGTAGTGGCAGTTGATTCATTTGTAACAGAAAATGTAGATGTATTGGACGTGTCACATGCTTTTGGGGAAGCGTTACCACTCGCTACATATAAATTTGACGGCTATAAGAAAAAATCAAACGAGCCTGAAAGAAAAATAGAAGACGTAACACTTGTAACGGAAAATGATTTAGAAGAAGTAAAAACAAGTGTCACTGTAGGTTATTACTATGGTGTAGGAACCAACTCTGCTAGAACGCTAGTAAATTTACCAGGTAATATGTTAACTGCAACAGATATGGCAAATTATGCTGACGAGTTAGCTAAGAAATATGAATTTGAAATTGAAATTCTTGAAAAAGAAGATATGGAAAAGTTAGGAATGGGTGCATTACTAGCGGTTAATAAAGGGTCTGTAGAACCACCGAAAATGATTGTCATGAAATACCAAGGTAAGGATGAATGGAATGATGTAATCGGACTTGTAGGAAAAGGTATTACGTTTGATACAGGTGGATATTCGATAAAGCCAAAAGACGGAATTGTTGGCATGAAATCGGATATGGGTGGAGCAGCTTCTGTTTTAGGCGCGATGGAAGTTATCGGCGAATTGAGGCCTGAGCAAAATGTGTTAGCAGTTATTGCAACGACCGATAATATGATTAGTGGTGAAGCATTTAAACCAGATGACGTTATTACATCCATGAGTGGTAAAACAATTGAAGTGTTAAACACAGACGCGGAAGGTAGATTAGTATTAGCAGATGCCATTACGTACGCGAAACATCACGGTGCCAACTATTTAGTAGATGTCGCAACGTTAACTGGTGGAGTCATAGTAGCACTAGGTATGAAGACGACGGGAGCAATGGCAAATAACGAAGCATTGTTTGAACAAGTTTTAGAAGCCTCCTATGAAGCGGGCGAACAAATGTGGAGATTGCCATTATTTGAATCAGAAGTAAAACGAGTACGTAATAGTAAAGTGGCAGACTTAAACAATTCACCTGGTCGTGATGGACATGCCATTTTAGCAGCAGCGTTTATAGGAGAGTTTGCAGAAGATACTCCTTGGGTTCATTTAGATATAGCAGGTACAGCGACTACTTCATCCTCACATGATTTAGGACCTGCAGGAGCGACAGGTGTGATGGTTCGCACATTAGTAACGTTCGTTGAGCGATTTGAAACAAAATAATAATGAAAGAAAAACTATCGACTACGGTCGGTAGTTTTTTTATTCGTATAACTTAATTCAATAAGGAAAACTATAACAGTAGGAATGCACAAACTTGCCAACGGAGTGAATTATGATGGAGCTGCTTAAAACGTTCACAGCAGATTACAAACAAAATATAGCTTTCTTTTCTGATTCTTTTTCCTTTCCGAAAAATAAAGATATCAATATTAAAGAATTTACGATGGCGGGAGAAAAGAAAGCAGCTCTCATTTATTTGCACGGTATGGCAAATGAGCAAACTATTGAAAAAGAATTAATAAATATCCTTCGAAACGTACCGATAGATGAAAACACAACCGAAAAAATTGCTGAAGTTAGTCCTGTTACCTTAAAAAATGAAGTAAGGAAAAAAGACAGTGCATTACGATTCATATTAAATGGTGATGCAGTATTAATAATGGAAGGAGTAGACTTTGTTCTCCCTTTTACTACGAAGAAATTTGAAATACGTGCGATTGAGCAACCAGAAATAGAGAAAGTAACGAAAGGACCGAAAGAAAGTTTTATTGAATCGATTGATTCCAATATATCGTTAATACGAAAACAGCTTCGTAGTCCGCAACTAATTACAGAGCAACTGAATGTTGGAGGAGAAACAGAACAGTCTCCAGTTTCCATGATATACATTAAAGGGATTGCGAATGATGAGCTAGTAGAGAAAGTGAAAAATAGAATCGTTGAAATAAGTATGGATAACATCTCCAATCTCTCTATTCTTGAGCAGCATATTGAAGAAAGATCGTATTCACTTATCCCAACGGTTATGCTAACTGAGCGGCCGGATCGTGCGGCTTCATTTTTACGAGAGGGGCATGTAGTTCTTTTGATGGATAGTTCTCCGGATTGCTTAGTAATGCCAGTAACGTTTTGGTCTTTTTTTCATACCGCTGAAGATTATTATCAAAGATGGCCATTTGGTAACTTACTACGAATTATTAGGTTATTTGCTTTTTTTGCTGCATTGTTAGCACCAGCTGTTTTTATTGCTGTTACAACGTATCATATTGAATCCATTCCAACAGATCTTTTATTTACGTTTATCGCAACACGTGAACTAGTTCCGTTCCCATCGGTATTCGAGTTAATTCTTCTTGAATTGACGTTTGATGTATTTCGAGAAGCAGGTTTGCGGATGCCATCTAAGGTTGGTCCAGTCGTCGCGATGTTGGCTGCACTAATTATTAGTATTGCAGCAATTGAATCAGGCTTAATCAGTCCAATTGTTATTACAGTAGTCGGATTTTCTAGTCTTGCATCGTTCACGATTCCAACAAACAGTTTTGTATACGCAGTTCGAATTGCCCGTTTCGGTTTCATTACACTTGCTGCACTTATGGGCTTTTTCGGAATAGCTATTGGAGTTCAAGCATGTATTGCTTACTTAACAACGGTCAAATCATTTGATGTTCCTTTTATTTCACCAATGGCTCCACATTATCGTTCTTCTAAAGACTTATTAACTCGCCCGCCTTTATGGAAAATGTGGCTTAGACCTTTGCATGTATACCCATTAAACCGGGTTAAAGGTGACAAGCCAGAAGGAGGGAAGAATAGATGATAAAAAAATCAGATGGAAAGATTGGGACGAGAGAATTTTTAGCGCTCATTTTGTTAACTATTGGATTGAAACAAACTGATATGACTGCGTCCATACTGTTCCCCTTAGGAACAACTGCTACGTGGATAATGCCACTGTTATCAGGAGTCATTGTACTTTTGTCTTTTTTAGTATTGTTGGCGCTTTTAAAGCTCTATCAAAATAAAAATATTGTTGACATTACATTTATCATTACAGGAAAAGTTTTTGGTTTTATTATAGGAGTTGTTCTATTTTTATTTATGCTAGGGACTACTGTGCTTTATGTCCGCAATCATGCAGATACGATGGGGATAATGTACTTTCCGAATACTCCAACACCAGTTATTGTATTTTTGTTTCTTTTCGTTAGCTTTTTTATCGCAAATCGAGGTATCGAAGCGATCGGAAGAACGTCATGGCTTACAGTCCCCTACTTAAAAATAGCATTTATCATTATTTTAGTATTACTTATAGGATCCCTTCAGTGGAGAAATATTTATCCAATAGCGGGACCTGGCTTGTCAATTCTCTTGATTGAGAGTACTAAAACAAGCTATTTATTTGGAGAGTTACTCTTTTTCTCTATTTTGTTTCCTTTCGTAAGGAGTTACGAGAACTTTCGTCTAGCGAGCTTTATTGGTTTTGGTTTTGTTGTTATTGAATTAATGTTGTTTTTTATTGTATATATCATGATATATGATTTCCCGGCAGTTGAGAGTATACCATTTACGTTTCATCAATTGACGAGAATTGTGGATCTCGGTCCAGTGCTAGGAAATATAGAATCGTTTTTCATAGGTTTTTGGGCAATTGCAAGCATTACAAGGCTAGCAATTTATCTGTTTGTGACAGGCGCTTTGCTAGCTTCAAGCTTACGTTTGAAAGAGTTTGAGCCTTTATTTTTGCCATTAGCCGGAGTAGTATTCTTTTTAGCATTATTACCTGAATCAAATATAGAAAGTTTACTTATATTGGGGGAAAGTACTTATTACCAATTTAGCTGGTATTTTATTTTAGTTTTACCGTTTATTTTGTGGATTGTAGATCAAGTAAAAAAAGGAGGCAGGTATGTATGAGATGGTTGAAATTCATCGTAGTATGCTTACTTTTATTCCCTTTGTCAGGCTGTTGGGATAGGGGAGAGATTACACAATTTGCCTTTCCTGTTGTACTTGGTCTAGACGAAGGAGAAGATGGGTTATTAGAAATAACGATGCAAATTGCAAATGCGCGAGGTGTTGCACCTAAAATGGAAGCATCAAGTGGAACGGAACCGTCTGAAATTATTACGATAAGTGCTCCAGATTTATTATCAGCTCGAGAGATGGCTAACATTTCAGTAACGAAAGATATCCGATATTCCCATGTGAAAAATATAGTCATAAGTGAAAATTTAGCTCGTTCGCGTGAATTTCCATCCATTATGGAAGCAACCCTTCGAGATCGACAATTTCGCAGAGATATTAACGTCGTTATATCACGTGAAAAAGCATCTGATTTTATTCGAAATAACAATCCACAGTTAGAAGAAAGACCACATAAGTTTTTTGCGTTTATGTTGGAAAGATGGGAACAAACAGGGTTAATGCCTGAAGCAACGTTAAATCAATATTTTAAGGAGATAGATGGAAAAGATGGATTATTTTTATCTATTTATGCCACTTCCACTATTAAAGAACCGGAAGTGAAGGAAGATGAGGACTATATCGCAGGAGAAGTGGACTTATCAGGAGGCAACCCAACTCAAATGATTGGTTCAGCTGTTTTTAAAGATGGAAGAATGGTCGGTGTAATGAGCGGAGAAGAAACTAGACATTCCCTACTTCTACGACCATATGCGAAGGTAAATACGATACAAACTAATTTTAAAGATCCGAACGATCCAGCAAAAGCGATAACGGTTCGGATGTTAAAAAATGAAAGCCCAAAAGTTAATATTAATATGGAAAAGGAAAAGGGCACCATTTCCGTTGTAATCCCTGTGATTATTCAAGTACTACATATCCCAGGAGAAACAAATTATACAGAAAACATCCAACACCAAGCAACATTAAAAAAGTCGATTGAACAACAATTAAAAAATGAAAGTAAATCACTAATAAGAAAGTCACAACGTATTTTTAAAGCAGAGCCTTTTTTATGGTCAAGTATTGCTAGAGGAAACTTCTGGACATGGACCGAGTATGAAAAATTTGACTGGAGCGATTATTTTTCAAATTCGAAAGTTAACATAAAATACGATGTGACAATTGATAGGTATGGGAAATATCTCTACTCGGAAAGGGAAAAGAGGTTATAACGATGTTTTGGATGTATGTAGTAGCCTTAATATGTTTATATTATTTGATTGCATTTTCAAGAGCAGTTTGGAAAGATGAGAAAAAGTATACAGGAGCATTTTTAATTGTTTTTTTAGGAGGAAGTTTAGTTTTCCTTCCAATCTTCCTTCATATCAGGTAAAGGGGAGAGGCTGAGACAAAACTAGATTGATCATGATAAAAAACGGACTATCGTAGTATTAGCGAAGTATACTTCCGGAGCGAGTTTTCCTCGAATATATTTTGTTCGTTTTTATTATGTTTGTTTTAGTCATGTCCTAACCTCTTCTTTTTGTTATCTTATAAAATTGCTAGTTGACGATATATGTTTTAGTGTGATAAAGTAATTAACATATTTTAATACTCTAATTGTTTAGCGAGATAAAGTGTATTTGGAAGGAGTTACACCATGAATGCAGTCATTATAGCAATTTTAATTATGTTAATACTAAGTTTGTTACGAATAAACGTTGTGATCGCACTAGTAATAGGTGCTTTTATAGGAGGAATAACAGGTGGTCTTGGATTGGAAGGGACCATTAATACGTTTGTAGATGGATTAGGAGGAAATGCAGCAGTTGCATTAAGTTATGCATTATTAGGTGCTTTTGCAGTAGGTCTTTCCAAAACTGGTCTTCCTGATGCGTTAGTAGATACAGCTATTAAACTACTAGGTAGAAATGGAGAATCGAAGAAGAAGACATTATCAAAAGTGCTTTTATTGTTAGTCATATTATCGGTTTCCATTATGTCACAGAACGCAATACCAGTTCATATAGCGTTTATCCCGATATTAATTCCGCCACTATTAAAAGTATTAAATGAATTACAGATTGATAGAAGGGTAACAGCTACTGTTTTAACATTTGGATTAACAGCTCCTTATATATTATTACCTGTAGGTTTTGGGGCAATTTTCCACGATATTTTGCAAACGAACATGGCGGAAAGTGGACTAACAGTATCATTATCAGATATTCCGTTAGCGATGCTATTACCTGTAGGAGGAATGGTAGTAGGACTTTTAATCGCCGTCTTCTTTTCCTATCGAAAGCCTCGTACTTATGAGCAAAAAGAATTAATTGGAGTGGAAAAAGCAACATACTCGAAAAAAAGCATTAGTTTTGCAATTGTTGCGGTTGTTGTATCATTAGTTGCTCAGTTATACCTATCAGAAGTTGTTGGTGTTCAAGGAATGATTTATGGATCTTTAGCAGGAATTATTATTTTATATTTGAGTGGATCTATGAAGTTAAACGAATCTGATACTATTTTAACAAATGGAATGAGAATGATGGCATTCATCGGGTTTGTAATGATTTCAGCTTCTGGATTTGCGCAAGTGTTACGAGCAACAGGTCATATTGAGACACTTGTTGCAACTTCAGCTCAATGGTTTGGCACGAATCAAATGGTTGCCGCTTTTGTCATGTTAATAGTAGGATTATTTATTACGATGGGAATAGGTTCTTCGTTTTCGACTATCCCTATTATAGCTGCGATTTTTGTACCACTATGTATCGAAATGGGATTTAGTCCGATGGCAACGTTAGCGATTATTGGAACGGCTGCAGCTTTAGGGGATGCAGGTTCACCGGCGTCGGATAGTACGTTAGGGCCAACTTCTGGTTTAAATGCAGATGGCCAGCATAATCACATTTGGGATTCTTGTGTTCCTACATTTTTACACTACAACATTCCGCTTATTATTTTTGGGAGTATTGCAGCGGTTATTCTTTAATACAAACAGGTTTTCAAAAAAGACGTTTGCTAATTTAAAGGCAAACGTCTTTTTTGATTATTATTTTATTCAAGAAATTAAGCAACTTTCCCTGCAGATGGTAAGGTTCTATTTTTCCAAAGTGCTTTGTACATTTTAGGTGCTAAGACGGCACAAACAAGGGTGAAAATGAAATCCTTTAACGCGAATGCTGCCATCGTTATCCAGGCGGCGCTGTAGGCCATTTCGACACCTAACCAAACGTTTAAAGATAGATACATATAGTTTGTACCGATAAAATAAATTACGATAGTACCTGCATTTGCGGCTAAAATATAAGTGAATAAAGAAGTCTTTTTGCTTTTTTCCATAATGAGTCCAGCAACCCAAGCTGCAAAAATGTACGAGATGATAAATCCACCAGTATTTCCGATGATTACGCCAAAACCAGCTTTAAACGCTGAAAAAATTGGCGCCCCCGCAATTCCTAGTACCATATATACAAACATCGATATGGCGGCAAGTCTTCGTCCTAACAATAAACCTGCTAAAACGCAAAAGAATGGAGCCATTGATAAAGGTACACCTGCTACTTGTAGAAACGGTAACCATGACGTAATGTTTGCTCCGATTGCCATTAGTGCAACAAACATAGATGCGTATGTAATGTCTAAAGCAGTAATTCTCTTTTTCATTCTGTTAACCCCTTTGTATTATTAGTTAACAAAATAGTAATCTATTAAATGAGCTTTTGTCAACAATATATTTATTTAGGTTGACATTAATAAACTTGAATACGCTTCTTGTCCGAGATAAACTATATTGGAGAGGATTGAGATGAAAGGAAGAGTAAAGTGAAAATTAGAAAAGCGTACATAGGAACAGAAATTTACCCTGTTTATATTCATGAAAATAAAAAAGAAGAGCATACGTTAGTAGCAATCCCAACTTTAAGTTGGTCAACCATTATTACGTATGAAGAAGACAAAGGTAATATAGAAAAAAGGTTAAAAAACGATTTTAAACAAAAATTAACAGAAGAGGCACCAGAGCATTTATCATTAAAAATTGTACAGTGGGTAACAGAAATGTAAAAAGAAAGCGGACAGTTCACTACGAATCTGCCCGCTTTTTTCTCTTACAATTATTTAAACATAAATGACTTTGTTCGATATTTAACGTTTAATACAATTCCCATTGCAATGAAGTTCGTCAGTAGTGCGCTACCTCCGTAACTTAAAAATGGTAAAGCTAAACCTGTAATAGGCATAAGACCGAGAGTCATCCCAATGTTCTGGAATATTTGGAAGACTAATAGTCCAATTATTCCCGTTACTAAATACGTTCCAAAAGGGTTATCGCAGCTTATTGCTATTATAATTAATCGATAAATCATAATAAAGTAAATAGAAATGAGAAGGGTAGCACCGATAAAGCCAAACTCTTCTCCAACTAAAGCGAAAATAAAATCGGTTTGAACTTCTGGTATTCGTCCACTTTGTGCTTGAACACCATCTAAATATCCACGCCCTGTTACTTGCCCTGAACCGATACCTTTTAACGCTTCTGTCAGCTGATAGCCATACGAAGAAGCGTATTCGCTCCGGTTTAACCATCCATATATACGTTCTAACTGATGTGGTTCAATTATTTTTGCAAATATATCAAAATGCTTATTGTGTAAATAAACTAATGTCGATAGGCCAGCTAAAATTACGCCAAAGATGGAAGTGAGTATTTTCCATGATGCACCACTGATAAACACCATTGTCACCATAATTGCACCGATAACAAGGGCAGTTCCTAAATCGGGCTGTTTTAAAATTAATAAAAATGGGGGTAATGTATATAAGACTATTTTTACTAATATCCATAATGGTGTTGTTTGTTCTACTTGCGATTTATTTTTCACCCATTTGTATATGACGGATGAGAGTAAAATAACAAGGAATATTTTGACAAACTCAGATGGTTGTAAATCAAATCCAGGTAATTTAATCCATCTTTGTGAACCATTTTTTTCATGGCCAAAGAAATAAACTACTAACAATAATAAAAGCCCAATTGCATAAAAAGGTATTGCTAAGTTTTCCAAAAGTTCATAGTCAAAAAACATAATTGCAAACATAACAGCCGTACCAATTACATACCATACAATTTGCCTTTTAAGGAAATAATAAGGGTCATTTACAAAATATTGACCTGACGCACTGTAGACGGCAAATAAACTTATTATAAATAGTAAAAACAGTAGAAATAACAGTGTATAATCAATCCGATTCGACACTAACTTGTTCTCTTCTGTTCCCATGATGGTTGTGTCTCCTCTCTTGTTTCGCTTGCAATATTTGCATGTTTGGACAAATGCACAAGTATTCCTGCTGCAAAAATGGTTAGTAGTAACGAAGACCCTCCGTAACTAATAAACGGTAATGTAATCCCTGTAATAGGTAACATTCCACTAACTGCTCCTGCATTGAATAAAACTTGTGTACTTATTTGAAACGTTATTCCAAATGCAAGTAGTTTTCCAAACGGGTTTTTAATTAAAATACCTGTACGAACTCCTCTTATTAAAATGATGAAATAAAGGAGGAATAAAAATAGCACACCAAAAATGCCGAGTTCTTCCGATATAACGGCCAAAATAAAATCTGTGTGGGCCTCAGGTAAGAAGCCTAGCTTTTGAATTCCTTGCCCTAAGCCGCGACCTAATAAGCCACCTTCTCCGATGGCAATGTAAGAGTTTACTAACTGATGGCCCGTATCTTGAGCGTCCGCGAATGGATCTCGAAAGGCTGTTAATCGTTTCATTCGATAATCGGCAGAAGTAGCTAAATATACTATACCAGCTAATGAAACAGCTCCTAAACTAACTATATGAATTAACCGAGCCCCTGAACAAATTAATACAGCACCACACGCTAAAAGAATAGCCGTTGCTGTCCCTAAGTCAGGCTGTCGCATAATTAGTGCGAAAACAATTACTAATACAGCAAGAGGAGGTAATACGCCTCTTTTAAATTCTTGTATATAAGGCTGTTTTTTCGCATAAACCCTCGCAAAATAAATAACCATAACGATTTTTGCAATTTCTGATGGTTGTACTAAAATACTACCAATCTGGAACCAACGTTGCGCTCCACCTCTATCTACACCGACACCGGGAATTGTAACTAAAATTAGAGCGATTAAAATCCCAAATACCATTAAAGGTGTAAATCGATCATATAGTTTATAGGGAATAATAGTGGCAGCAATAAAAACAGGAATGCCTAAATAAAGCCAAGTTAATTGCCTTTGAAAATAATAATCATAACTATAACCATCTCTTAAACTAGTAATCATTCCTGCACTATAAACCATCACTAACCCATAAATGCATAGAAGGACGATAGCAGTTATTAAGATCCAATCTAATTTTCTAAAATGTGTAATCATTGTTATTACCCCTAACAGAATCGCAAATATCATACCGTAATTATACAATAATAGTCCATGACAATATATTGGGAATATGTGAAAAAAGGAATAGAAGAGTCCTCGAAATAGAAAAAGGCTTTAAAAGCCTCTTAGTAGCAAACATTAAACAGTTCGAAAGTGATACGCGTTCTTTTAACCGTATACGAATCTATTTTTTATTATATAGTATTTGTAAAAAATTCTCTTCTATTAGCTAAAAAGAAATGGAAAACTTTTTTGCAACGCTTGTAAAAGTACGTCAAACTACATCGCTGCAAAGATCTAACCTTCTATGTTTGCTTTTCTTACAAAAAGTGCATCTTCCATCGTAGGGTAAGCTTGTTGAAATAGCGGAGATGGGCAATGGTCACTTAAGCATTTAAGTTCCATCTTATCCCGTCCGATTCTTTTAGCACTTAAAGTATGAAAGCTACTAAAATACTTTTCCATGTCTTCTTCTGGCACGGTACCTATCCATAGTAAGGAAGAATTGGTGTACTTCCACTGAATTGCACTACCGTAAAACGCAACGCCGCCATTGTAAATCCAAAGCACAGCATCACAAACATGCTCCCATTCATTTAATTCATGGGTTGCGACAATAATAGCAGTAGACTGTGAAATGGAATGTAAATATTGGATTAAAGTTTTTCGTTCATGTATATCTAAAAAATTTAATGGTTCATCAAGAATGATATATTTTGGTCTTCCTAGAAAAGCTTGAATTAAGGCGATACGTTGTTGCATTCCTTGTGATAGCTTTTTTATTTTACTATCAGCCACGTCAAATAAATGAAAAGTTTTTAACAGATTGCTTATTTGTTTTTCGGCAAATGGCTTAGATAATCCTTTTAATTGCGCCAAGTATAGCAGCAACTTTTTAACAGTATAGTCTTGATATAATTCTAAACCTGTTGGAACGAAACCGATTTTCCCCCTGATCGTAGGAAGATCTTTTTCAATTGTTTTCTTGTCATAATAAATTTGGCCAGCTAATGGTCGTTTTGCAGTAGCTAAAAGGTGCAGGAAAGTTGTTTTTCCAGCACCGTTATTTCCTACTAGAAGAGTTATACCTTTTCTAAGTTCTAATTCCTCTATTTGCAACTGAAATGATTTATAGCGCCAACGTAAATTTTGAACTGTAATCACTGTACTAACCCTTTCTAGCTTAACTTTGAACGATTTGTACTCTATAGCTTCTTTTTACAGAGAGAATAATTAAAAACACCCCAACAGCAAACAATCCAAATTGAAGTAATAGTACATAATCCATAATACTTGGATAAATATATTGCAATTCATTTCGAACGTATAACTCTCCGATAAAAAGAGCTAGCCAAACAGATGTGGCAGTACCAAAAGCTAGCTTCATTCCTTTCATTAAGAAAATGAAAGCAAACACTCCGAAAACGATAAATGTAGGAGCAAGCCAGTAGAGTAAAAAGGATCCCATCGTTACCTCATGCAAGGAAACACCAACAAAAATACTACTTACTAATCCTAATAAAACATTCATTGCTAAAATAATTAATAACCTTGTTAAGAAAAGAAGTGCGGGTGGAAACGGTGTAACACTTTCAACAATTCGCATTTCTTTATTCCAGCTCTGGTACGTATAAAAAGTACCTAAAATAATAGAAAGTGGAATGGTAAATAAAAAGACTGTTTCTGCACTACCTGAATTCATACTCGTTGTAAAGAGTGTCAGCATGGTAAATATACCGATACTAGCTATCCAAAAATACCAGCGATAAAAGGAAAGCTGGGAACGAAATTGCGTTAGTAAATTTGGACGTTCCGCAACAAATTCTTCGTCTTCTTCCTCTTGCTGAAGTTTAGAAAATTCATATTGTAAAGAGGAAAGCAATTGCTTCGTATCCTCATTAGATGGCGTTTTTACGACGTAAGGCGATAAAATGTCTCTTAGGTCATCTTCTAGTTGATATAACTCTTGATCGTGTTCCTTCATCGTACTCGACCTCCTTTTGTTGTACTAACAAGTCTTTTAGTTTCTTTAATGCGTGAAACAAACTTGATTTAACAGTACCAAGTGGTATGTCTAATATGTCTGCGATTTCTTTCAGTTTTAAATCTTGGTAAAATCGTAAAATTACGATTTGTTGCTGTATATCGGGCAATTGTTTTAACGACGTTAACACTTCTTGTCGTGTTTCTTGCCTTTCAAAAATTTCGACTACAGATGGACCTTCATCCTCGCTAATGGGAAGTTCCTCTTTTGGCGTCGTTTCAGAACGATAGTAAGCACTTCTCCAATAATCTTTACATAAGTTTGATGCGACACGATATAACCAAGCTTTCGGATATTGTGGTATTTGTTTACTCTGTAATTGTTTAATTAACCGAATAAACGTTTCTTGAACGAGATCCTCTGCTTTTTTAGAATCTTTTACGAGCCTTTCGATATATTGATGAATTGGTGCATGATATCGATGTACAAACGCTTCAAAGGCTGCTTGGTCGCCTTTGGCCATTTGTGTTAACAACTGTTCATCGGTTATCAAATGGTTCAACCTCCCCAATCACTTCATTCCAATCTTGTAACCATTGTTCGTACGTATAGTGATACGAATCTGATTGCGCCAGTTTTAGATGAATGGTACGAAGTAATTCTTTTACTTGATCTATTTGTCCATTTTCGATAGCGAGCGCTACCATGTAGACGATTTTGTCATAGTTATTATCACTAAATTGTACTTCTTCATTTAATAAAGAGTAAATCTTTTCTTCGATCGTCAAATTTCCTTGATTATAGTCCCACCAATTACCTAAATAACTACCTAAGCTATAAAGTGTACTTAAATTACCATTGTATATATCAGGTAATTCAGTCCATGCATACTCATAATAATCTTTATATATGACGAGTAAAGTAGACTGATAAATATAGGGAAGGAGCGGGTTTTCCACCCATGAATAATGATTTGCAATTTGTTCGAAATTTTTCCCATAAATAAAATGGCCAATATTTTGTGTAATTAACTGTTGATAGGTCAAGTCCGTTCTTTCGTTATTTTGAAAAGAAATTGTTCGATAACTATAGTCATGTAAGATAGTATTATTGTCTAACATAACCGTATCGTAATAGGTTATCCCAACATTACGTAAAGAAGGCATTAAAATTATTTTCGATTTATTAGGTTGAACAGGCAACCAGTCTTCTATATAGTGTTTAACACCTTTCATTTGTTCATAACTGTTTTCAAAACCTTCTATTTCCCACGGTAAGGCTATGATCGTTAAAGAGTCGTCCAATTCTTTTTCCGTTAAGTTAGTATTCGTGAATATAGTCATTCCTGTACTGTTCGTACTAACTAATTGGGTTGTATCGTCGTTCACTCGGTGTTTTTCTTCGAATGTACCAAGTATATCTTTTGAAAATCCGTGAAGATTTAAAGTGAAGTTTTGGTTAGTAGAATGATACATTTGTTTTGGATGATATTCTCTCGGTAAAAGAAGAACTGGATAATCAATATTATTAACAACCGAATATAGCGGTTTATCTCCTAAGATTGGATACCACCCAATGTAGGAGGGTAAAAATATTTCTTCATTTTTTACGAATGCGTAATGAACTTCTTGACCGTATTGTGTATTCCACTCGTCTATTTTCCCAGAATATTGAACATGTATTGTGTTTTCATCAGATTGTAAGATTCCATTTTTAATTGTAATTAAATGAAAATCCTTCTCGTATTCCACCTTTTCACCGTTTAGTTCTACATTTTCTATTGTAAAAAACGGATATAACGTAAAAGATAAAGCTTCCGAAATAGTAGTTGAGAAAGTAAGCGTTGCCTCTACCTTTAGTTCTTTTTTACCAACTAACTCAACATCCAACAAGTAATGGTCAACAGGATAGGTAGTTAATGTATATTCTTCGTTTTTTAGTGACTCTTCTAAGATGGTTGCTTTCTTTTCTAATCTATCCTTCCACAAGCTTCCGTATGGAAAAAAACTTACACAAGTGATAATCCCCACAATCACTAAACTAATAACCGGAAGGATCTTATTAGAAAAATGACGACGTGACATTTGAATCATTACCGTAATGGTAAACAATAGGAGTGTAAACATTAGTACGAAAAGTTGAGATATTATCAGTTCCGTTTCTACTAAATTTCTAGCCCAACCAATTGGGGTACTATTATCAATGAAAAATTGATTAAGATGAAATGTTTTTAAATAAAAAAGGTTAAATCGATTAATAATAAAAATTTCTATAAAAAATGTTCCAAACATCCAGGCACAAAAAGTAATAATATACACAATTCGGTTAGGAATAGCTGTCGCTAAAAGCATGCCTAGAGCAATGGTAACGGCGTAAGACACTTGACTTTGTATAGAAAAAGATACCCCAATCGTCCACAAACCTGTATAAATAGGACTTGTCATTAAAAACGCGATAAAAAACAGAACAGTATAGATAAGGCTATAAAAAAAAATCGAAAAAAAGATAGCACTTTGTTTTGAGACATACATAAAGGAAAGTGTGTCCGTCCATTCAAGTAGTCTCGTATGTCGGTCACGTCTAACAGCTAATACACATGCTAAAAAAATAACTCCGAGTGACATCGTATGCCCAACACTCAAAAACTCAGTCGGCGTATGATAAACTGTGTAATTTTCATTAGAAAGCCAAATATAGGCGACAATAAAATAAAGAATAGGACTGATTAGGAAAAACCAATTTTTAAAAATAAATTTATTTTCTAATTGAAATTGCTTCCACCATTTATGCATGAAGGGCACCTCCTTGCACGTAAAATAGTCCATCTTCTAATGTTGGTGCTACTGCTTTTGCTACTTGAAACGGTTTTTCTTCTGCAATGAGACGTACGTGAAGTTCATAACCAATTTCTTTCACAAATAACGTTTGATACTCATTAAGTAATTTCTTTTGATTAATCGGAATGATGGCCTCCCATACTTTACCGCAAGCAAGTTCATTAATACTTTCTACGGTTCCATTAAGTAGTAAGGAGCCTTTATTTAATAAGGCTAAGTCGTAACAACAAGCTTCAACATCTGTTATCACATGGGTAGATAATATGATACTTTTCGTTTTACTTTCTTTAGCAATCAACCTTCGAAAACGTAATCTTTCTTCTGGATCTAATCCAACGGTTGGTTCATCTAGTAGTACAACTGAAGGATTACCGATAAAAGCCTGGGCAATTCCAAGTCTCTGCTTCATACCGTGAGAATATGTTTTAATCTTTTCGAACCCTTTGTTTGATAAATTTACTTCGTCTAAGCGCTTAGTAATTTCAGCTCGCCTTGCTTTTTTATTCGTTATACCTTTCATCACCGCTACGTAATCTAATAGCTCAATGCCTGTTAACTGTGGATGAGCATGAAAATGTTGTGGTAGGTATCCAATAAACTGTCTCACCTTTTCAGGGTTACGTGAAACGGAAATTCCGTTAATACGAATATCTCCATTGGTTGCTGGCAAAAGTGTTGCCATTATTCTCATTAGAGTTGTTTTGCCGGCACCGTTATGTCCAAGTAACCCAAAAATACCCTCTGAAATGGAAAATTCAATATTATTAAGTAATAGCTTATTATTTATCTTCTTTGATACATTTTCAATTTGAATCATTTTATCTTCTTCCTGACATTAAAATTTCGTTGTCATTATTATAAACGATTTAAAGAAGAAAAAGGTTGAATGGAAATTTATTGTATTAAATAAAAAAAACCGCTAAACGGTGAATAGCGGGGGAGCATTAATTTCTCCAACGTAACGAAATAGTTAATATGCAACAATCTACTTCGTTTACAGCAGAAGAAAGCTTTAATAATAGTCTGTCAGGATTGTATTCAGCTTGTACGATTGATTGAATACCGGTCGATTTTAATAATGCGTTTACTTTTGCTTGGTCGGACTGTTGTGCAGCTGTCATTACTTGTGATGCAAATTGTTTAGATTGTGATAGCCTTCCTAAAATGATACTTGCATCACTCATCAATGTTTGCATCTCACTTGCAGATTTAGTAAAAAAGGTAGGATCTACACTAGAATATTGTCGAGGAAAATAATTATACGTATTCTGTATGTTTCTATAATAGGGCGGAGGTAAATAAGGGTGTCTCACATAATACATGAAAACGACTCCTTCTTCATATTCTCATAAGTAACATATGTGAGAAGAAGAAAAAAGAAAGTTGTCAGTCCCTTTTCGTTCAGTAGTCTAAATTGTATAAGAAACACATACATTTTAAGAAAGGTTGGTGATGTTCCTAATGATAAAACATGCAAGGAAAATAATTGTTCGCGGCACAAATGTAATGAAAGCAAGAGCAGATATCGCTTTACTAAACATCGGCATTTTAACTTCCAACGAAAATGCGACACAAGCTCAAGAAGAAAATCGAATTAGAGCGAATCAAATGATAACAGCACTTGTAGAAGCTGGTATAGCAAGGAATGACATCGAAACTACTTCTTATACTGTATTTCCCCGTTATACCGATCATCCCGAAGGAGCTTTAATTTCTACCTATGAAGTACGTCATATGTTCCAAATTACGGTAAGAGATATAGAAAAGGCAGGTATTATTTACGATGTTGCTTTTCAAAATGGAGCAAATATTTCAGAAGCCATTGTTTTTAAAGTTTCAAATGAAGAGGCTCTATACAGACGAGTCTTACAATTTGCTGTCCAGGATGCCTACCAAAAAGCAACAGCTATTTCGAAAGTAATAGGAGTTCCGCTAAACCCAATTCCGTTAAAGGTAGAGGAGATAAAAGAAACAATCTTTTACGGAGCAACTACATTTTCACTGCAAGAATCTGCAACACCTACTCCGATTGAACCTAGAAATATTGAAATCGTTGCAAACGTTCAAGTTGAGTTTACTTATTAAAACTCCATTCATTACCTTACTCTCCAAATCAACTACACCCAAACAGATGCTTTCTTTATTAAACGTAAAAGGAGGCGGAACATTATGATTTCAATGTCAGCACTACTTCCAATTCTTTTATTCTTTTTTGTTTTTTTAAGTTTTATAGTGGTATTATTAAGGAAAAAGTAAGGGAAAAGGGTGGAGAAAAAAGTGGATATGTCAAAAACGTTAATGGGTCAGCTCGGAATAGAAATTGTCGAGCTTTCACAAGAGAGAGTAATTGCAACGATGCCAGTTGACCATCGTACTCATCAGCCATTCGGATTGTTGCATGGTGGAGCTTCGGTTGCACTTGCTGAAACGGTAGCAAGTATGGGTACGTATCATTTAATAGACCAAGAAAATGAAATATGTGTAGGCCTTGAAATAAACGCAAATCACGTTCGTGGGGTGAAAGAAGGGGTAGTGAAGGCTGTCGGTACCCCTTTACACAAAGGAAAAACAACGATGGTTTGGGATATAAAAATTACCGATGAAAAAGAGCAGCTTGTTTGCGTTTCCCGTTGCACAATGGCAATTCTACCGAAGAGAAAATAAGGAGCGGTCCAATAAGTCTTAAAACAAAGGGAAAAACGCAACGTTCTTCCCTTTTTCTAGTTTATATTCCTTTCTTGCGTGTATATCCGTGCATCAATAAAATAATAACTAAATAGGTACTAAAAGTCAGTCACTACTGACTTTTAGTACATCCCTCTTCTTTATTATCTTCATTCCTTCTCTAACGCTTAAAGGTGCTAAATTAGCCGAGGAAATAAAAGCTTCCACTACTTCGGGAGCCGTTTTGGAATACTCCCTTAACGCCCAACCAATTGCTTTTTGGATGAAAAATTCTTTTGATTGTTTATGAATAGAAATGTAATGAAAAAGCCGTTCTTCATCCGTTTTTTCTTTATATTTTAACTGATACAGTATAGCAGTCCGATTTAACCAAAAGTTTTCCGAATGGATCCAACGGTCTGGATAATTTTCAATGGCTGAAGGAAAATGTTGAAGTATAGTTCCAGCAAGTGGTGCTAATCCGTCAACTGTGTCCCACCAAGACTTAAATACTACTAATTGCTCTATGTGAGAAAGGTCGTTTACTTGAAGTTTTTTTTGATACATTCCGAAAAATTGTAGAGCGATGTATTGAAATTCTCTTTCTTCCTCTTCCCAAAGCGAAAGAGTTAGCGGATGTAACCATTCTAAAGGAGGTTTTCCTTTCATTTCAAAAAGTTGTTTTAAAAGCAGTTTTCTCTCCGGTGTTTTGATTCCTAAAAAGGGAAACTGGTTTCTCATATATGCTTCCATCGGCTGTTGCTGTTCTATATTTCTATTTTTCTTAAAAAATTGAACAAGTTCTCGTTTATATTGAAGTAATTCCACATTTTACCTCCTAAATTCCTTTTCATTAATATTAGCAAAATCAAGACAAAAATAAAACTCGCCAATGTGACGAGTTTAGTCTAAGCTGCGGAGCTTTCTTTTGCATTTTCATTTGAATGTTTGACACTATAAAACATAACGAGCCCACAAATAAGGAAAATAAAACTAGTAACATAAAATACCGCGGAAATACCGTAAAATCCAGCAATAACTCCTCCCATTAACGGCCCAGCGACATTACCTAAAAAGCGGAAGCTAACATTATAACCGAGTACTTCACCTTGCATGGACTGTGGAGCAATCGAGCGGATGTAAGCTGTCATACATGGAATCATCCCACCAACGGCCATTCCAAATAAAAAGCGAAATAAAACTAACTGCCAAAGTTCAGTAACTAAAGCTTGTGGGATAAACAAAATCGCACAAAGTAACATCAAAATAGTCATTACCTTTTCATATCCGATTTTATCCCCAAGCTTTCCCCAGTTACGAGAAGCTAACAGGTTGCCAAAGCCTGTTGCTGAAAAAGCTAGACCAGCTAAGAGGGCAACATTTTCGGCTCGGGTAAGTTGTTCTACATATAGGGCTAATAGTGGTTGAACACTAAAGAGTGCTGCTTGTGTAAAAACAGATAAGAACATAACAGTTAGAAGCATCGGGTTATGAAAAATAAAATGCAATACTTCTTTCCGTGTATATGTCTTTTCTTTTTCTGATTTCGATTTTTTCTTTTCATGGATTCCAACTGCAACAAGAAATACTGCAAAATATATGACGGCTGCTGTTATGAAAAAAGTATAAGTAAATCCGAAAGCATCAGCTAACAATCCCCCCATAAGAGGTCCTAACAGTCCGCCAGAAACTGTCCCAGTTTGGAGAGTTCCAAGCGTTCTTCCTGCAATCTTTTTATCGGTTTGAGCAGAAATTAGTGCAATGGAAGTAGGGATAAAACCAGTAACAATTCCCATAAATAAACGTAAGAAAAATAGTTGACCTACGGACGTTACAAAACTCATAAGTAATATACTTGTTGCAATCCCAGTACCAGTCAAAAGCAGGATCGGTTTATAACCGTAGCGGTCCCCTATCCGTCCCCAAATAGGCGACATGAAAAACGCAGACAAGAATGTAACACCAAAAACAATACCAGAAGATCGCTGAACAAACGCATCTGAGTAATTTCCTAGTGTATCAATGAATAAAGATAAAAAAGGAAGAACCATCGTTGCACTTGCGGCTACGAAAAAATTAGCAAACCACATAATGAACAAGTTCTTTTTTGGAGAATTAATTTTTACTCACCTTCTTAATTATTTCGGTAATTAAATATTTCGTATAACTAAATAATAAATGAAATAGAAAGAAATGCAAGTGATACACTCAATATTCATGAAAAATTTAGAAAATTATATTTTTCTACACTTATTTTCTTGTCAAGCATGATATAATAAAGTAATAAAATTCAGAAAATAATAAGTAAAGAGAGGAGGAGAACTGTGAATTCGTCAAAATTACATTTGTTCATAGATTTTGAGTTTACGATGCCAGAAAACCGTCATACTCCCAAATATTTTTTCCCTGAAATCATCGAAGTTGGATTAGTAGTAGTGAAAAATGAAAAAATATTATATGACTACTCTTCGTATGTAAGACCAAAAGCATTTCCGGTACTTACTGACCGATGTAGAAAATTTTTAAATATATCACAAAAGGAAGTAGATAGTGGTATTAGCTTTTTCGATCTAATCAATGTATTAACAAAATTTCATGAAGAGAACGAAACTACGATTATAACTTGGGGTAATATGGATATGAAAGTTCTAAGAAGAAACTGTGATTTTCATAGCATTGAATTCCCGTTTAAAGGTACGTTCGTTGACCTTTCAATGGAGTACAAACGATTTTTTGGAGACCAAAATCAAACAGGTTTATGGAAGGCTGTTCAAGAGTATGGCAAAGAAGGTACAGGAAAACATCACCGTGCCTTAGATGATGCTTATACTACTTACAATATTTTTAAACTTGTAGAGAAAGATAAACGATATTTAGCTAAGCCAAAACCAACAACGATAGGGGACCGAATTGATTTGTCTAAAATTACAAACAAATATGCATTATAGAAGCCAAATCACTTTTAAGTTGATTTGGCTTTATTTTCGTTTAACTCATTACGAGTAGAAATGATCCACATTTTACAGTTTATAGTCTTTTTCTAATATCATTATGTTTTCTAGGCTTCGTTTCGCCCATGTGCTGTTTTCTTCTAACAATTCTTTTTTCATCGTGTCTAATGACGCTTTTAATGAGTCGATATAAGCTGGTATATCGTCTTCATACAACTTTACCATATTTTTAGGAATGTTCGTTTGTTCATGATAGGCGAGAGCACGTCGTTCATGAAAAAACGGAACTTCAACATCTTTTGGGGAATGCAAATCACCTTGACGCGGATGTTTAAGAACAGCTTTTACTTTCATTAAATAATGTTGTGGGCGGATATCGGTAATTTCTCCTATGTACTTCCCTGTTTTATAAATTCCTGTGACCTTATCCCCAATCTTTATTTCCATTACAATTTCCCTCCTTAAATTGTTGTTATTGATGTCTATTTTAAGGTATCATCATTGTAACGTATTTCTAAATAGGAGTGTGACACTTTTGAAAAAATTATTGGTTTTAGTTAGCTTAATCCTTGTTCTTATTATTGCAGGATGTGGGACAAGTGATAACAATGAAGAACAAACTGGACAAGGATCAAATGAAACAACGGCGAACAATGATACGAATAATGCTGCAGGAGATGACCAAGAAGAGCCGGTGGACCTTGAAAACTTAGTATTTCCACAAATGTCTACTGAAGTTGCGGAAAATGAAAGAGTAGTGGAAATTGTAACGAACAAAGGGACGATTGTTGTAAAACTATTCCCTGAACACGCACCAAAGGCGGTAGAAAACTTTATTACACACGCTGAAAATGGATATTATGATGGAGTTATTTTCCATCGTGTTATTGAAGAATTTATGATTCAAGGTGGAGACCCAAATGGCACTGGTGCAGGTGGGGAAAGTATTTGGGGAGAACCGTTTGAAGATGAGTTTGCATTAGAGTTACTGAATTTCCGTGGTGCCCTTTCGATGGCGAACCCTGGACAACCACATATGAATGGAAGTCAATTTTTTATTGTCCAAGCAGGTCCATTAGACGATGCGTATGAGGAACAGTTGAAAAAGGCAGGTTATCCAGAAAAAGCAGTTGAATTTTATATGGAAAATGGTGGGACGCCGTGGTTAGATCACCGTCATACAGTTTTCGGACATGTTCTGGAAGGTATGGATATCGTCGATGAAATTGCTCAAGTTGAAACAGGGGCAAACGATAAACCAGTTGAGGATATTGTGATCGAAAAGGTAAATGTAACAAAATAGCCATACTTTTCTTGAGCAACTTAAGTGGTTGGTTGAACGTTCATTTGTTATAATGGGACAGAAACCTTCGATGTTTAGAAAGGTGTGACTAAATGTTTACATCGTTTATATTTAACCTATTTTTATACTTCCCTCAAGATAAGTCAGAATATATTCCAGCTGCCATTACGATGGCTATATTTATGGTTTTTTGTGTATTAACTTTCTTGTTTATTAAGAAAATATCACATAAAGAATCGGAAAAAGCAAAAGAGCTAGAAGCAGAATTACGTAAAAAGAATATTATAAAAGACTAGGGATGTCCAAAAGGTCAGTACATACTGACTTTTTGGACCCTTTTTATTTTCATTGATTATTAATGTCTATATTCGAATGTTTCTCTTAAAGATGGAAAAACTACATATAAGATGAATGGTACTTAATTTTATAAAGGGCAATTGTTAAACGAGCAAAAACGTTAACAGAGTCTAGAAGTAAAATATTTTGGAGGCGTCTATGGGTAAAAAAGTCATAGGAATAGTTTTGTGTGTTTGTTTTCTATTAACAGGATGTTTAGAAGAAAATATTACAAGTATGGATGTCGAAATATTTAACGAAAATGGAGACAGTCTTGGTGTAGCGAAACTTACTGAACAACCTGATGGAGTGAAAATTGAACTGAATTTAGAAGGGCTACCGCCCGGAGAGCATGGTATACATATACACGAAGTAGGAAAATGTGACCCGCCAGATTATCAAACAGCTGGAAACCATTTTAATCCAGATGATAAAGAACATGGTTTAATGCATCCAGAAGGAGCTCATGCTGGAGATTTGCCGAACATTATAGTGGAGGATGATGGTACAGTAGTTGCAGAATTAATGGCTCCTGAACTGACATTTAAAGACGGTAAAACATCTATTTTCGGAAAAGAAGGGACTAGCATAATCATTACCGAAAACCGTGACGATGGAATGACACAACCAACGGGTGACTCTGGTGCAAGAATTGCTTGTGGTGTTATAACAAAAGAAGTTGCAAAAAAAGGTGAAAAAGTAGAAGAACCAGTTGACGAAGAAGAACAAGAATAATATCAAAACCGTAAAAGGGTTATCTTTTACGGTTTTTTTGTTCCTTAAAATGCCTGTCATAAAATTATTCAATTTCTATGCAGCACGTAAAATGGAAAGTTAACAAATACATACCAATACATGAATATAATGATTGCTACCTACATAAGTACAACTACACTATTCTTTTTTTGTAAGCGCTTTATTACGAAAATGTATCCTCCTTTCGGTTCAGACCAAAAGAAATATTTTAGAAATATTTTTGTAATACTATTGACATATTTATGTGTTTTGGGATAATTTTAAATTTACAGATAATAAGAGGGGGATCATCATGGAAATACTAATAATTCGTCATGGGCAATCTGAAGCTGACGTATTGAATGTTCATGAAGGTAGGGCTGATTATCCCTTAACTGATCTAGGAAGAGAACAGGCTAAGAAATTAGGTCAGTATTTAAATGAGTACTGTCCTCCTGACTTAATATGGTCTAGTACGTTAAAAAGAGCTTCAGAAACGGCACAAATTATCGCAACAGAAGTAAGTTGTATGATGAAATATGAAAAAAACTTAATGGAGTTTCATAACGGTGTATTAGCAGGTTTACCTCGTGAAGTTGCTGCAACCCGCTACCCAATACCACCTAGTGGAAGGAAGCCTCATGAAAGAATTGAGGGTGGAGAATCAGAAATTGAATTTAGAATGCGGTGTGAACAAGTACTTTCAAAAATATTAACGGAAAGTTATGCAGTAGCTAGAATTGCGATTGTATCACATGGTGGAACGATATCAAACATTTTGAAAAGCATACTTCAACTTCCTGTCAAATCTCACGTTTCTTTTCATACAGGTGATACCGGAGTGCATTTAGTGAAAATTGAAGGAGATAAAGTAGCTGTAAAGAAGTTGAATTATTTAGAACATTTGCAACGGACGTAAAAGCTTGAAAAATAATAGTCTTTTCAAGCTTTTATGCTCGTTTTTCTATTCGTTTGTTAGGGCCAACTTTAATCTTTTTAGTCCCTCATTTAACGTTTCTTTCGAACAGGCAACGTTCATACGAACAAAGCCTTCTGCTTCGGGCCCAAACTTTTTTCCGAAATCTAATGCAAGTTTTCCTCTATTTAGTAATGCATCTTTTAATTGTTCCTCATTTAGTTGAAGTTTCCGACAGTCAATCCATATTAAATAAGTTCCTTCTGGCTTAAAAGCAGTGACGTTCGGAACTTGTTCTTTAATAAAAGATACAGCCGTCTCTACATTATCTTCTATCAATTTTTTAACGTGAGAAAGCCATAAGGCACCTTTACTATACGCTGCTTCCATACCTATCATACCAAACGTGTTTATTGTAAAATGCCCTTGCCGTTCAAGGAATGCATCAATCTTTCTTTTCTTTGTATCATCGTGTGTAATGATAGCAGCTGCTTGTAACCCTGCAATGTTGAACGTTTTTGTAGGAGCGATACAAATAACGGATTGATTTGTAAATTCCTCAGAAATGGAAGCAAACGGTGTGTAAATGTTACCAAAAAGGGCTAAGTCTCCGTGGATTTCATCTGAAACGACGATTACATCATATTTTACGCATAATTCACCGATTTTATTTAGTTCTTCTTTTGACCAAACAGTCCCACCAGGATTGTGTGGATTGCAAAGTAAAAGTAACTTCACAGAATCTTTAAGTTTCTTCTCTAAATCTTCAAAATCTAAATAGTAACGTCCGTTTTCAAAGAGAAGGGGACTCGTAACTAATTGGCGATTATTCAATTGAATCATATTAAAAAAAGGGTAATAAACAGGTGAAAAGGTTAAAACTTTATCATTCTTTTCCGATAACGATTGAATGATCGCACTAAGCCCTGGGACGACCCCTGAAAGATACGTAACGGTATTAGAGTTGAAATGCCATTGATAGTTAGTACTATACCAACTTTGGATAGTCTCCGTCACAGTAGAAGGCACAGAAGTGTATCCGTAGACGCCGTGTTCTGCTCTTTTTATAATCGCATCTGTAACAGCTCTAGGTGCAGGGAAATCCATATCTGCCACCCACATCGGTAAACAATCATCTACGCCAAAAACTTCTTTCGTATAATCCCATTTTACACTTGCAGTATTTTTACGATTAACTTCTTTAAAGTTTTCCATACAATCCCCCTTTTGCTCCTTACCGTATTGTCAAAACTTTATATAAAAATAGGTTATTAAATCCTATGTTAGAGGGCTTTATAAGCAAAAAAATTGCCACCCCCTGAATTCTGTAGATAATTGAGGTTACCACAACACCCAATTCCAGAAAAGGAAGTGACAATTTGTACCCTCAAATTATAACCTATTTATTAACTTTTATAAACTATCAAGAACAAATTATTCGAACTTTGCTTACTCTATTGATTGGAAAAAGCATGTTCGATAAACCAAAAGAAGCTCCTGTTAATCAGCCTTATCGAAAGCTTCAAATTGATGATTTACCTATTATTGAAAAACTAGAAAGGCTCGATTATCAGCTTTTATTAGCGGAACACCTTCAATCCAAAGGGAAACCGTTAAAACCAGTACAGCGTCGAGCGAATTCTACGCCCGTACCGTCTACCTTATGTTGTCCTAAGTGTGGTGCTCCTTCTGCGTATTTGTACGCAAACAACGGAGGAAAAGGACAATATCAGTGTAAGGTGTGTGCGTGTGTTTTCAATAAAAAAAGTCATTATCAGAAAGAGGCCATTCTTAAGTGTCCTCACTGCCTTAAAACGCTTGAAAAAATTAAAGAACGAAAAGATTTTCACGTGTTTAAGTGCAAAAATGATATGTGTACCTATTATCAAAAAAACTTGAGCGCCATGACTAAAAAAGAGAAAAAACAGTTTAAAGAAGATCCACAATCGCTGAAAGTTCGCTACATTTACCGGAAGTTCCACATCGACTATCAACCGTTATCCAAACAATCACCAAAGCAGCCAAAAGTCGATTTATCAAGATTGTATGTTTCACCGCATACACTTGGGCTCATCTTGACGTACCATGTCAATTACGGATTATCGGCCCGTAAAACGGCAGCGATCATGAAGGATATTCACGGCGTGTCTGTCTCCCATCAAAGTATCCTAAACTACGAAAACAGCGTCGCATTATGGCTCAAGCCTTATATTGACTACTTTCCGTATGAGCTGTCGGATCAATTCTGTGGGGATGAAACGTACATCCGGGTCAACGGTCGTTGGCATTATCTGTTTTTCTTTTTTGATGCGGTCAAGAAAGTCATTCTTTCGTATCCAGTATCACCAAATCGCGACACCGCAACAGCGATACGAGCGATTGATGAAGTACTAGTGAAACTGAAAGTAATACCAGAAAACCTACAATTTGTAGTAGATGGTAACCCTATTTACTTGTTGGCACAGCATTTCTTCGCAGAGAACCACATATCGTTTGACGTAAAACAGGTCATCGGGCTAACAAATGAAGACGATGTCTCTAGAGAGTATCGACCTCTCAAGCAAATCATCGAGAGACTAAATCGCACGTTTAAAGGGAATTATCGATCGACGCACGGCTTTGGTTCTGAACAAGGATCTGTTTCTTTTGTGACATTGTTTGTGGCTTACTTTAACTTCTTGCGCCCACATTCTTCACTTGAAGGTAAAGTGCCAGTAACACTTCCAGAATTAGAAAAGCTACCAACCATGCCAGCGAGATGGACAGCCCTTATTGGATTAGCTCAAGACTGGATTCAACAACAGTCAGCCTAACTTTTGTTTAGCTGAGCCCTATTCAGCTATCGGCGAAGCGAACTCTTGACAAACCGAACTTACCAATGGTTTAAAATGGAAAAAGTCAAGGGTTTATTTAGCATGCCTTCTTTTGTTCCCTTCGCCCTTGATTGACCTCTGAATAAACCATTGGTGTGTTTGTCAAGAGCGATAGCGTGGCATTTCCACCTAATAAATGGTAGGTAGTATGAACCCGTGCTAGTTTTTCATAGAACTTTTGACACTACCCTCCTTACCACTTTCGTGTATTCTATTACTATTATATCTGGTATGTTGTTTATAATTAAACTGATAAGCTTTAGTATAGAAAGTTAGGTGACCTATTTTGAATGCAAATATACACCTCCAATTAATGGACGTTTTAATGAATTGGGACCCTCTACAATACGGTGAGGACGCATACGAAACAGAACGGGTTGATATTATTCAAGCTGTGCACGAACTCGAAGATATCATGCCTTTAGCGAAAAAAATTCAAGCCATAATTGAGTTTTCCTTTGAGGAAATAGTTCCGTTACAAAAATGTGTAAATATAGCGAACGAATTACTGTTAATTAAAAATAGTGATTCTTCCTGTTCCATATAAAAATGAGGAGAGTTATGTTCTCCTCATTTTTATTTCGCAAATCGTTATCAGACCTACTATTTGCTACGATCGTTTTTAGGATTGTGCAAATTCTAATATATTTTCTGTAACGTAGTCTGGTTTTTCTTCCGGAAGTAAATGACCAGTTTTTTTGTACGTTATAAGCTTTGAATTCGGTAAATCATTGCTTAATCGTACACCAATTGGAAGTGGAACCACTCGATCTTCTTCGCCCCAAATGAGTAAGTTGGGAGTTTCAATTCCTTTTAATTCTTCAGCTCCTAAATCCCCTTCTCGGTCACGAATCATTCTTGTCAGCGCTCGAAAAATATCGTCATTCGTAAACGGCTGTAAATATCCACTGACCATTTCATCGTCAACTAATGAGCGATCGTATACTACGTTATATAAATTTCCTAAAATACCTTTTCGACCTAACCAATATTTTACCCACATATGAAAAAACGGTATACGTGAACTAACTATTAGGGAGCTTGACATTCTTTTTTGATAGCCAGAGCTACATAACAGAATACATTTTTCCACTATATCGGGCTTTAGTTTACTCATATTTAGTGCAATTTGTCCTCCCATAGAATGGCCAACTACGATTGCTCGATGAAATGATAACGATTGAAGTAATTGGAGCACGAGTTTTGCCATGTTTTCATATGAGTATACAAAGGTTGTCTGCTTTCCACTTTTACCGAAAGGCGGTAAATCAACGGTCAAAACTGTATAATCCTTTTTTAATAAAGGGAATAATCTTCTATAACTAAAGGAAGAGGACAAAAAACCATGTATTAATACCATTACCGGTTTATTGGTTGCATCCTTGTTAGGATAAAGTTCGTAATATACGTCCACCCCTAATAGATTTTTAGTAAATGCTTTTCCTTTTCCAACCATTTGACAACACTCCAACATGTATTTATAAATATTTTTCCCAAAAGGAAGAAATGAATAACATAAAAATGCTGGGACAGATTAATGTGCTGGAATGAACAAAAGCGGAGGCGGCTCGTTCTGGCCCGACAAGAAAGGTGCGGCGCTGCAGGTGGACGCTCTTTGTCCACCGGAAGTGACTGACTTATGTCTCGAGGGCCAAGTCGCCGGAGCTGGACGTAGCAACACAAGGTAGTACACACAAGGTAGTAGTTATCCATAACTTTCCACTTGTATAATTTCCTAAACGAAAAAAAGGGCAAAATCCATAAAGGATTTTGCCTTATAACAAAGGGGGAATACTAGAAAGTCTTCATATTATAGTAATTCCCACCATTTTAGTTTTTAAACATTATTTTACGAAATTTCTTTACTTTAACTCAAAATGCAATATTTCTTTCGTTTTTGGAATACCAATTTTTTTAATTAAAGATAACAATTCTTCGTCCAATTCTAACTGGTTTTGAACACTTTCCATATTTACTTGTGAGAATTCAGAAGCGGGTATATCTAATACGGTGGAAAATCTTAGTGATGTTTGCACGTCTGGAGTTGTTAAGGAAAAAAGTTTGAAGTTTTTCTGATAAATAATGTATTCAAGGTAATGGAATAGCTAATTATGAGACAATCTAACAGTATAGTGAGTTCTTTTTGTATGTAAGCAAATTTTATGGTATAATGTTTTATTGCGTATAACTTGTAAAATAATAAAAATATAGGAGTGTTTATATGTCAGATAAAATTGAAGTAGGTACGGTTTTAAAAGGGAAGGTAACTGGAATTCAGCCTTATGGAGTTTTTGTAGCAATTAATGAAGAGACGCAAGGGTTAGTTCACATTTCAGAAATTACACATGGTTATGTGAAAGATATTAATGAGCATTTAACAAAAGGAGAAGAGGTTTCTGTAAAGGTTCTCTCTGTAGACGAGGGGAACGGGAAAATTAGCTTATCTATTAAAGCTACAGAAGAAGCACCGAAGCAGGCACCTGCAGCTCCTAAAAAGCCAAAAAAGCGTCAAGCTACAGCTACAGCAATTAAAACAGATGATAACTCACAAGGTTTCAACACGTTAAAAGATAAACTAGAAGAATGGATTGAACAATCTAAGCGTGAAGATTTAATTAAAAAATAAACTTCCACGACTGTACGTAAGTAAATAGTGGAAGAACGCTCCCCTAATAGAAAGTGTATTAGGGGACTTTTTGTATGAACAAAAAATATCCTCTACCTAAATATAGGAAGAGGATATTTTCAATTACAGTTGTATTAACTAAGTTGTCACGTGTTTATCGAGTAGTTCTAGGTTCAGCTTCTGTTTCGTAAGCTTCTGATGGTCTAAACAATAAGCCGAGATTAATTAATCCAGCAATACCAACTAGACCATAAATGATACGAGATAGAGCTGCATTTTGCCCTCCAAATATCGCTGCTACGAGGTCAAATCCGAAAAATCCGATTAGGCCCCAGTTAATAGCTCCGATGATCGTAAGAGCTAACGCAATACGTTGTATTGTGCTCATCACATTCCCTCCTTGAGAATATAAGTGCTTCTTCCCTATGTTTTGTTGAATTTTAAAATATTATTCACGCTTAAAAAAATATTCATGTATAAAAATGCCGTTTTCTTTACATCGTAGGAAAGGATAGTTCATAATCAATAAAAAAGGAGGTTTTTTACATATGAATAATTTTACTTTTTATAATCCGACTAGATTAATATTTGGCAAAGATGAGGTAGAAAATCTTGCTAATCATTTGCAAACGTACGGGAAAAATATCCTTCTTGTTTACGGTGGGGGAAGTATAAAGAAAAGTGGTTTGTATGACCAAGTAATTCAGCAACTTCAAAAGGCAAATGCTAACGTAACGGAATTAGCAGGGGTTGAACCTAACCCTAGGGTAGAAACAGTACGAAAAGGTGTTGCATTATGTAAAGAACATCAAATTGATTTCTTATTAGCCGTTGGTGGTGGAAGTGTTATCGATTGTACGAAAGCAATTGCCGCTGGTGCAAAATATGATGGCGATGTATGGGATATTGTCATAAAAAAAGCTCCAGTTCATGAAGCTTTACCGTTCGGTACTGTGTTAACATTAGCTGCAACTGGTTCTGAAATGAATTCTGGATCGGTTATTACGAACTGGGAAACGAAAGAAAAGCATGGCTGGGGTAGTCCTTTTACTTTCCCGCAGTTTTCTATATTAGATCCACAAAACACTGTAACAGTTCCAAAAAATCATACTGTATATGGAATCGTTGATATGATGTCGCACGTTTTTGAACAGTACTTCAACAATGCAACACATACACCACTTCAAGATAGAATGTGTGAAAGTGTGTTAAAAACCGTAATGGAAACAGCTCCGAAATTATTAGAGGATTTAACAAGCTATAAACATCGAGAAACAATACTTTATAGTGGAACGATTGCGTTAAATGGTATGTTGCAAATGGGGTACCGTGGAGATTGGGCTTCTCATGGAATCGAACATGCGATTTCAGCAATTTACGATATACCTCATGCTGGAGGATTAGCTATTATATTCCCTAACTGGATGAAGCACGTTCTAGATAGGAATGTTGCGAAATTTAAACAATTAGCGGTTCGAGTATTTGAAGTAGATGACACGGATAAGGACGATCGCGAAGTGGCGTTAGAAGGAATAGAACGTTTACGTCAATTTTGGAACTCATTAGGGGCTCCTTCTCGTTTAGCGGACTATAACATTGATGATTCCCAATTTGAACAAATGACCAGACATATCCTTGCAAATGGTCCTATCGGTAATTTTAAACCGCTGCATGAAGAAGATGTAACTTCTATATTAAAAGCATGTCTATAAAAAATAAAGGAGTAGCGTCTTATGAATCGCTACTCCTTCTTCATTTAACCTCTGACGCGTTTTAGCTGTGCTTCTTCTTGTTCTTTTTTATCACGTAAATCATCTTGGATTGATGTGTTTGAAAGCTTAACGTTCGTATAATACGCTGCTCTCGTCATTAGGTGAGCACCAACTGGAGCTGTTATGAATACGAAAATAATACCTAGTAAAAGTCGAGCACTAAAGTATTGACTATCCCACCAGAAGAAAAGCATAGCAGCAATAAGTACAAAAAGTACACCTAAGGTTGAGCTTTTGGATGCAGCATGATTTCGACAGTAAACATCTGGCAAACGAATAACTCCAACAGCTGCAGCAAGGCTCAGAAGAGATCCTAATATGACCAACCCACCAATAATATAACTAGTTGCTTCTGTCACGGTCAAAAATCTCCCCTTTCTGTAAAAACTTCGAGAATGCTACTGTTCCAACAAAGGCAATTATCCCAATTAATAAGATAACTTCTAAAAAAGCATCTGTCCTTAAAATAATAGATGTAATTGCTGTAATCCCAATTAAATTAATACCGATAGAGTCAAGCCCCATTACTCTGTCAGGAACAGAAGGACCTTTTATCACCCTGTATACGAGCCCTAAAGTAGAGATAGATAAAATGACGAGCCCAATTGTTAACATGATGTCTAATGGTGTATCAAACATTTTATCTAGTCACCTCCTTAATTACTCGTTCAAAATTATTTTTAATATCTTTAATCGTTGCATCAGCATCAGGAATATTCATCGCATGTATATATAGTATTTTATTATCATCGGAAATATCCATTACTAACGTACCTGGAGTTAGACTTATGAGAAGTGATAGTAATGTTATCTCCCATCTTGAATTCAAGTCAGTTGGCATAGCAAAAATACCTGGCTGTATGTTTAATTTAGGACGTAAAATATCTCGAATAACTTGAATGTTAGATAAAATTAGCTCACGGAAAAAGATTAGTAGAAGCTTAAATGCTGCCCAAACTCTTTCTACGTATAATCTACCAGGTAAAAATCTTCTCATCGCTAAAAGAATCATTATTCCCCAAAAATAACCGACGAAAAAGGTAGGAAACGTCCAATCAATTTTTAGGAACATCCATAAAAACGCAATCATTAGATTTATTAATATTTGAAAAGCCATAGAAACTACTCCTTTAATACTGCTTGAATATAAGCAGTAGGGTCTGCTAATGTTTCAGCTGCTTGCATAATATACGGGGTAACAACTTCTGCTCCCACTCCTAAAAAGACAGAAATGGCAATAAGAATAACAGAAGGATACACTAAACCTTTGATCGAACCCTTTTCTTCCTTTTCCGTTAGAACTTCTTCTCTAAAGAAACAATTTAAGAATATTTTCATAACGGAGTAAAGTACAAGTAAGCTAGAGAGTAACATAACAGCTACGAACCAATAATGCCCTTCACTTAAACCGGCTTGAGTTAGTAAAACTTTCCCTACGAAACCGCTTAGTGGTGGGATACCTGCAAGCGCTAAAGCAGCTAAGAAGAACATCCAACCTAGTAGTGGATGTCTTTTTATTAGTCCACCCATTTCTTTTATTTTATTGGTTCCAGTAATCGTAAACATTGCACCAGCTAGCAGGAATAATGCTCCTTTAATGACCATGTCATGAACTAAGTAGTAAATAGCTCCTGCATAGCCTATTTCTGTTGCGATAACAACACCAAACACAATTACTCCAATAGCGGTAACGATGTTGTAAATAATTATTTGTTTTACATCCGAATAAGCGACAGCACCAATAGCACCAATTAATATCGTAATGCCTGCGAGTACAGCGATTATTTGATGTGTTATTTGTGGCTCATGTGTGAAAATGACAGAGAACATACGGAAAATAGCGTATACTCCTACTTTCGTTAGCAGAGCCCCAAATAATGCTGTTACAGCATATGGAGGTGCTTTATAAGCCCCAGGTAACCAAAAGTATAGTGGAAAAATACCACCTTTTAATCCGAAAACAACCAGGAACAAGATCGCAATAACAGTTAATAACGGAGTTTGCCCATATTCTGCAACTCTAGCGCCTAAATCAGCCATGTTGAGAGTTCCAAGTACCGCATAAATGTAAGCTACCGAAATAACGAATAGTGCAGAAGAAATAACATTAATTAAAACATATTTTAATGTCTCGCGTAATTGTATTTTTGTTCCACCAATAACAATTAGCGCATACGAGGCCATTAAAAACACTTCAAAAAATACAAAAAGGTTAAATAAATCACCTGTTAAAAAGGCCCCCATGACACCAGTAATTAAAAACTGTGCAAAAGCATAGAAATAATGCTTTTCTCGATCTTCTCCAATAGATTTAAAAGCAAACAATATACATGTAAAACTAACAACAATTCCTGTTAAAACTAAAAGTGCACTGAACATATCCGCAACTAGCACTATTCCAAACGGAGGTTTCCAGCCACCAAGTTCTAACGTTTGAATGCCGTTATTAAATACTGTTTGAACGAGAACAATCGAACTAATTGTTGTAAGTGACAACGCAATCACACTTATCCATTTTTGAAAATGTAACTGCCTCGGGAAAAATAATAAAATCGTTCCAGCAAGCAGGGGGATAAGTATGGGTAATATAACAAGGTTACTCATTTTCATTTCCCCTTAATTTATCCATATCGTCTGTTTTCAGTTCTTGATAAGCTCTATAAGCAAGTACTAAGAAAAAGGCTGTAACTCCAAAGCTAATAACAATCGCTGTTAAAATAAGAGCTTGTGGAAGCGGATCTGTATAGCTATCCGCGTTTTGTCCTAACAGTGGAGCCGCCCCAGTTTTTAATCCACCCATTGTAAGAAGTAGAAGGTGAGCTCCATGTGATAATAGGGCAGTACCAAGAACTATTCGTAAAATACTTTTCGAAAGAATTAAATACGTAGCAGATGCCACTAAAATACCAGCAATTATAGTCATCAATATTTCCATTATTCGCTCTCTCCAATCGTTTGAATAATGGTCATTGCAACACCAACCACAATTAAATATACCCCAATATCAAAAATTGTAGATGTCGCAAGAGCAGTTTCCCCTAAAATAGGGAACGTTTCATAACCAAAAGTATGCGTTAGGAATGGCGCATTAAAGAACATGGCACCAACTCCTGTTAACACACAGATTAACAGCCCAATAGCTGAAACTGTCATAAAATTAATAGGAAAAACGGTTTTTACTGTTTTCATATCAAACGCTAGTAATAATAAAACAAGCGCAGCGGAAGTCATTAGTCCTCCAATAAATCCTCCACCTGGTGTGTAGTGACCAGCAAAGAAAATATAGATAGAGAAAGTAATGATAAGAAACGACAGTATCGTAGTGACCGTTTGAAGAATCAAATCATTTACCTTCACCCTCTACGCCTCCTTTCTTATCAGCTAGACGTAATTTAATCATCATATAAATTCCAAATGCAGCTATAACTAGTACCGTACCTTCAAATAAAGTATCGAAACCACGGAAGTCAACTAAAATGACGTTTACCATGTTTTTTCCACCTGCTTCTGTATAAGTAACCGCTTCGAAATAGCTAGAAATTGATTCGAATAAGCGACTACTATTAGCAGATATACCAATGATGATTACAATTAAACCTACTGCTACAGATATAATAAAATTTGTTAAACGGAAACGTAATCTTGTTATTTCTACTTTGAATTTTGGTAAATGGTAGAACACTAAAAGGTATAGTGCAACCGAAATCGTTTCAACTACTAACTGTGTTAATGCTAAATCTGGTGCGCGGAATAATACGAAAAATAAAGCTTGCGAATAACCTACAACTCCTAAAGAAATAATGGCAGTTAGTCTAGATTTGGATATTATTACTGTAAGAGTAGCTATTACCATTACAATGGCAAGAATTACTTCATAAAAACCAACATCCGCAGCATCAGCTGTATTAAATGTAAATACATCTAATTTTACAATTAGTGCCCCTAATAACAGCACCATAAAACCGAATATTATAATTAAATAATCACGCATAAACCCTGTCATATATGAATTCGTAAATTTGTTTGATCCACGCTCAAGAGCTACAATTCCACCGTCATAAAATCTATTTAGTGCTAAACGTTGCGGGAACCATTCGTAAATTTTCCCCCACTTTGCAACAGTTAAGTAAAGGAATGTTCCAAATGCAACAACACCAATTGTCATAAATAACTCTGGTGTCCATCCGTGCCAGAAATATATATTGATATCTTCAATTAAGAAGTAATCTGGAAGAATAGATGAAACTGCTGGACCGATTAAACTTGGTGATAGTAAGTTCGGGAAGAACCCAAAAATCACAACTAATGAAACAAGTATAATAGGTGAAATTAACATTCCAATTGGTGCTTCATGTGGTTTCACATCAAGCTTTTCTGGTTGATATTTACCAGTAAACGTTTTGAATACAAGGATCATACTGTAAACAAATGTAAAAATACTTGCTAGCCATGCAAATACTGGGAATAAAATTCCTAATGTGTCCATATTCCAAGCATCAATTTGTGTAGCATGTAACATACCTGTAAAGAACATTTCCTTACTCAAGAAACCGTTGAATGGTGGTAAACCAGCCATCGCAAAACTTCCTATTAAGGCAAGCGTAAACGAAATTGGCATGATATTCATTAACCCGCCAAGTTTCCGTATGTCACGTGTTCCTGTTTCATGATCAACAATACCAACAACCATAAACAAGCTACCTTTAAAGGTCGCATGGTTAATTAAATGGAACACTGCAGCCATCGTTGCAACGGTATAAATGTTGTCATCTAAATAGTCGTAATAAACAGCAGCACTACCGATACCTAACAACGACATAATTAACCCTAATTGACTTATCGTTGAGAAGGCTAATATACCTTTTAAATCTGTTTGCTTCACCGCGGAGAAGGAACCCCAGAAAAGGGTGATAAGGCCAAAAACTGATACGAGCCAGAACCATTCAGGAGCACCTGCAAAAATCGGGCTCATTCTTGCTACTAAATAAATACCAGCTTTAACCATCGTTGCGGAGTGTAAATAAGCACTAACAGGTGTTGGAGCTTCCATTGCATCCGGTAACCAAATATGGAATGGAAATTGTGCAGATTTAGTAAATGCGCCTAGCAATATTAAAATTAATGCTGGGATAAACAGTGCATCCGCAGTAACAATATCTACATTAGCAATAATTTCTCTAATGCTAAATGTGCCAGTCATGATGTATAGGAGCACAAAACCAGCTAACATAGCTAGACCACCGAAGACAGTAATTAGCATCGATTTTTGAGCACCATATCTTGATTTTTCTCGTTGATACCAATAGCTAATTAACAAGAAAGAAGAAAAGCTTGTTAATTCCCAGAACGAGTATAAAACAATCAAGTTATCTGATAAGACAACCCCGAGCATTGCGCCCATAAACATTAATAAATATACGTAAAACGTATTAAGTGCTTCTTTTTCTTTCGATAGGTAATAAATTGAATAAAGCACTACTAGTGCACCGATACCTGTAATCAGTAGGGCAAATAAAAGTCCTAAACCATCCAGGTATACAGTGAAATTGATTCCAAGTGAAGGAATCCAATTCATCGTACTAATGTATGTTTCCCCGTTCATCGAGCTTCGAATAAAGCCTATGAAGTAAATAAAAAGTAGGATAGGTAATATTAATACAAACCATCCTGTATGTATTTGGCGGAAGTACTTGTGTAAAAAGGGTACAAATATCGCCAATATTAATGGGGAAAGAATCACTAAGTGAATCAGTGACAAGATGTTAACCTCCTCTATTCTGTATAATATTTAACCTTCTTTATAAATTATAAAGAAGGTTATTTTTATTTAAGAATGATTACTATTAAGATTATATACTAAAATAAATTAGTGTGCATCCTAACTGCCTACTAGTATTAGCAACTTTTCCAAACTATATTAAATAAATAGAAACTAGGAAAAAATCACGAAAAAAATTTTTTTTTGAATAAAAAACGACAATTTTAGCCACGCTATTACTAGGGTGGTGGTAGGTTTATGGTAAAAAGAAAAGCTGCTGTTGCTCTATCCATCTTTTCTTCATTATTTGCAGGCGCATGGTGGCTCCATGTAGACACGAAAAAAGATTATACTAATCAGATGTACCAAAGCTATGACCCATCAGTAGTATTAGTGGGGAATAATCAAGATACGTATAATCAGATACAGCCGTTTAAACCCCGGGAGTATATTCGTGTTGTTGCAAAAAACAAAAAAGAAGAGCAAGAAGAAGTAGAACCAACATAAGGCGGTTATACAAAAAGTATAGCCGTCAAATTTATTCGTTTTGTTTAAATTTTTTCAAAATTGCGGTTATACATTAGTATAGCCGTTTTTTAAGGTAATACGTAAGAGAAATTATTTAAATATAATGTTGGTGTTTTCTTTCGTTGAATTTTTTTGAAATTATTACTATATTTGCACTTTTTCAATACCTTTTTGAACAAACATAAAACATTTTCTATGTATACGTTTTCAACTAGAGGTGAGTTCTTGAATTATTCACTTTCTTTCTGTAAAGTGAAAATTGGTATGGTCAATATGTTTTTAGGAGGCAAATAAATGGCACATATTAGCTTTGATTACAGTAAAGCTTTATCATTTTTCGGTGAACATGAAATTACATACTTAAGAGATGCGGTAAAAGTTGCTCACCATTCTTTACATGAAAAAACAGGAACAGGTAATGACTATTTAGGCTGGATTGACCTTCCTACTAATTATGATAAAGAGGAATTTTCTCGAATCGTAAAAAGTGCGGAAAAAATAAAAGAAGACTCTGACATACTTCTTGTAATTGGAATTGGTGGATCTTATTTAGGCGCACGCGCTGCAATTGAAATGTTAAACCATTCTTTTTACAATGCTTTAGCGAAAGAGCAACGTAAAACTCCACAAGTAGTTTTTGTCGGAAATAATATTAGCTCTACTTATATGAAAGACTTAATGGATTTATTAGATGGAAGAGATTTCTCTATTAACGTTATTTCAAAATCAGGTACAACAACGGAGCCGGCAATAGCGTTCCGTATTTTCCGTAAGCTATTAGAAGAGAAGTACGGAAAAGAAGAAGCGAAACACCGAATTTACGCGACTACTGATAAGGCGCGTGGGGCACTAAAAACGTTAGCAACAGAAGAGGGTTATGAAAGTTTCATCATTCCAGATGATGTTGGAGGACGTTATTCTGTTTTAACAGCAGTAGGTTTATTGCCAATTGCAGTAACTGGTGTAGATATTGAAGCAATGATGAAAGGTGCTGCAGATGCTAGCGAAGAATATGGTAAATCAGAGCTTGAAGAAAACGCAGCATATCAATATGCGGTAGTTCGTAATGTTTTATATAACAAAGGTAAAACAATTGAAATGTTAATTAACTATGAGCCAGGTCTGCAATATTTCTCTGAATGGTGGAAGCAATTGTTTGGAGAAAGTGAAGGGAAAGACCAAAAAGGAATCTTTCCTTCATCTGCTAATTTTTCCACAGACCTTCACTCATTAGGTCAATACGTACAAGAAGGACGTCGTGATCTTTTTGAAACAATTATAAAAGTTGAAAAACCACGTCATGAATTAACGATTGAAGAAGAAGCAGCTGATTTGGATGGGCTCAATTATTTAGCTGGCCAAACAGTTGATTTTGTTAATACAAAAGCTTTCGAAGGAACGATGCTTGCTCATACAGATGGAGGAGTTCCAAACCTAGTAGTAAACATCCCATCTATGGATGCATACACTTTTGGATATCTTGTTTATTTCTTTGAAAAAGCTTGTGCAATGAGTGGTTATTTACTTGGAGTAAATCCATTTGATCAACCTGGAGTGGAAGCATATAAAGTGAATATGTTTGCGCTACTAGGTAAACCAGGGTTTGAAGAAGTAAAAGCTGAGCTAGAAAAACGTTTGAAATAAGAACATTTTAGCAGAGCCAGCCCTAAGCGCTGGAGCTAGATAAACAAAAGCTACGACTATTTTATTTAGTCGTAGCTTTTTTTATAAACACTCTTGTACCTGCTGCATGACTATTTTTTTAAAGGGCAACCTACTTAATAAAGGGAGGTGTTGTCATGATTCCAATTCCTTCTAAAATTGAGGGGTTAGAAAATGAACTTTATCAATTTGAGCTACAGTTAAAAGAATTGAATTATGTTATTGGCGGAAATTGGGATTACGATCACGGCTATTTTGATTATAAAATTGATGACGAAGTAGGCTACCAATTTCTCCGTGTTCCTTTCCAGGCTGTAGATGGACAACTGGACTCACATGGAACAAAAGTGAAATTAGGACGTCCGTTTTTACTCTCTCATAAATATCAAATAGGAGTCGATGATGATCACGATTCAAATATAGGGAATTTCTCAGCATCATTCAACCAGTTCCAAGAACCACAAGATCCCGATGCACAGTTTCCTCAAAAGTACGTTGACCTTGGGAAAGCTCTTGTTCAAGAATTAGAAGCAGTATTAATTCCTTCTTAACTCTAGCTCTTAATAATAAGTAAACGATCATGTTCTTTAATTTCTGTTAAAAGAGGAGGATTTACTATCGTTTCTCCTCTTCTTTTAATTCCAATAACTAATTGATTTTGTACCAATAATTCATTAAGTAATTCTTGATAAGTTTTATACAAGTACTCTTCCTTTACATCAACAAATGTAAGCTTGCTTCCTTTTAATTGATCTAACAGCTTTAATAACGTATTAGACATTCCGTTTGACATAACACTATTTATTATGACGTAGCTAGAAAGCATATTTGTTTGGATGATTTCGTCAGCTCCAGCTCGATCTGCATTTTTGAGTTGAGCAGAAGTTAAAATTTCAACAATTGTGTATACGTTTGGGTTTAATCCTTTCACACTTAACAGAGTAATTATCGTGTTCATATCAGCTTGTGCTTCCTCTTTACTTTGATCTGCTGTAATAATAACAATTTTAGCTTTCGGAATATTAGCTTCCAGTAGTACATGATCAAATGTAGAATTACCTTTAATAAAATGAATAGGAATGTCTTGAATAGGTAATTCCTTTAAACTTTCATCAATTAATACGATAGACATAGGCTTGTTGACAATTTCTTTTAATTGCTCAAGTGTTTCACGAACTCTCTCATTCCAACCAATAATAACGATATGATCTTGACCTTGATATTTCACCTTACCCTCCAAAATCGCGTTTTGTATTTTTACAGTATTTGTAGCTAACATAACGAAATAAGTAGTGACAAAACCAGTTCCAATTAATATGAGCACAATCGCAATAATACGGCCAGTAATACTTACTGGAACAAAATCTCCATAACCAAGTGTAGCTGTAGTTACAATTGCCCACCAAACACCATCAAAGATTAACGGGAATTCCTCGGGCTCTACAAAATGAATGACCGTCCCAAACGAAATGTTTAATATAATAATGAGAAATAAAATGCGTAGTACTATAGGTGACTTTATCCATTGGAAATATATAGGAACACGATATTGCTTTTTTGCCAATGGTATTACTCCTGTTCTGTAATAAGCGATAGTACTTCTTTTACAATCGTATTAATTTTTTTCGTAATTGCTTCTTCTCCATATGTATCCATACCTGTTTGTATTAATTTCACAACTTCTTCGTCAAAAGTAATAATTTCTTTATCTTCTTCAGCTTCATTGTAAAGCTCGATAAACTTATCTAGACTTTCATTCATTTGATCTATCGCGTTACTTAATGTGGTTTTTTCGATATCGTTTAATTTCAACTTATTTCACCTCAAGTACTATTGTTGACAGAAAAGGGTAGAGAGTAAACGGTGTCGGTATAAAAATTACTTGTGAAGGAACAATAATTTAGAAAAGATGATTGTAGGAGGTAAGAGCAATGGATACGAGACGTGTTCGCCAAATTTTATCATCCCCTGCAGAGATTGATGTAAAGTATCATGGCACTTCTGTATGGATTGATGGATTAAGTGAAGATGGTAAAACTGCAACAGTGCATTTAAGAGGTCCAGGAGAAGAACGAACAACTGTTGACGTGTCTGAGTTAGTCGAAGAAGAGTAAATTTTATATAAAGGTTGTCAAGAAAAGTCCAATGGTGGACTTTTCTTTTTTTGGAGTCAGTTTGCCGTTACGCCTCCGCTTTTCATTGTCTAGCTCCGGTGGCTAGGTCCTGCTCAAACTTCACTTTTCCTCCGTACGATAAGTCAACATGGACTCACTCTCGTTCGTCGTGTTTCCTATATCTCCTGCGGAAAAGCTCCAGTTTGATTGGACCTAAACGAGCCATCTCCGCTTTTCTTTGTCTAGCTCCGGCGGCTAGGTCCGGCTCAAACTTCACTTTTCCTCCGTACGATAAGTCAACATCGACTCACTCTCGTTCGTCGTGTTTCCTATATCTCCTGCGGAAAAGCTCCAGTTTGATTGGACCTAAACGAGCCGCCTCCGCTTTTCTACTAACCCTATTAAAATATGCGGGGGCGGTTATATCAATTTTCTCACGGGTTGATGGAATGGTAACTATAATGTAGAGAACGGTTAATGAAAGAAAATTGGATTTAAACGGGTGAAAGCATCCGAAATACTCTATTGAAAAAGAAGTAACGGTTAGAGTATAGGAGGTACTTCATCGATTTGTTTAATCAAAAATTAGTAGGGGGAAAACCTTTACTGTTTGCTATGATAGGAGGTTTAACTAAATGCATCCAAATGACCTTTTTCAGTTAAAGGGTAAAACAGCTATTATAACAGGTGGAGGAAAAGGGCTTGGTGCACAAATGGCTAATGTACTTGCGAGAGCAGGTGCGAATATTGTCATTTGCTCAAGAAATGAAGAAATTTGCAAACAAACGTGTAAACAATTGGAAGAAGAAGCAGGAGTACAAACGTTAGCCATTTCTTGTGATGTGACTAAAGGTGAAGAAATTGAAGCCGTCATTCAAGCAACAATGGAAAAGTTCGGACAAATAGACATTTTAATTAATAATAGCGGTACCTCTTGGATTTCTCCATTCATTGATTTTCCCGAAGAAAAATGGGACAAAGTCATGGATGTTAATGTAAAAGGTACCTTCCTCTTCAGTCAAGCGGTTGCAAAAGTAATGATGAAGCAGCGTAAAGGAAAAATCATTAATATAGCATCCGTTACGGGAATGGGAGGAACGTTTCCAGAATTACTAGATACTATTGCCTACAATACTAGTAAAGGGGCGATTCTCACTTTTACAAAAGATTTAGCAGTTAAACTAGCAAGATTTAATATCCAAGTTAATGCCATTGCTCCAGGGTTTTTTCCAACAAAAATAACAGAAAAAGTGTTAAAAGATGTTAATGCGCAAGTAGTGAAACATATACCAGCTGGTCGATTTGGAAATAGTGACGATCTAAAAGGTGCAACACTTTTTCTTGCTTCAAAAGCTTCAGATTATTGCATCGGTCAAGTAATCGTAATAGATGGCGGTATTACAGCTTTAGTTTAATGGAAGTATGTAGGAGTATATTTCTTTAAAAATAAAGGAGTGCAGGAAATGTCAAACCTAGATAAAAATAAAGAGATTCGAAAAAAAGCGATACAAATTGAAAAAAAAATAAACGACAGTATTCAAAAGCTATTAAACCGTGAGGATCTTGTTCAACAAACAGCGATAAGTAGTGAAATATATGGAACAGTATTAAATCAACTACAGCAATATATGGAGCTATTGTCCATTCATTTTAATTTACCAACGAAAAATGATATTGCTAACACAGCAAGATTAGTTATTCAAGTAGAAGAAAAAATTGATCGTTTAGAAGAGCAATTACTAGATTTGAAAGACTATATTGAAGAAATGAAAAAAAATGCAAGTGAGTTACCGACGATGAATTTCATTATGGAAAAAAAGCCAAAGGAAACAGTGGAAATAAAGGATACAAGTAAAAGACTTATTTTATCCCGTACTCTTGGGAAGGAACAAAAAGTAAGGCGAACAGAAGAAGGGGATTCAATCTAATGAGAGATTCAATACCTTCTAATTGGAGAAAATCGCCATCAATTGGAGGTCCTACAGCTCGTAAGGCAATATGGAAAAAAAATAAAGCAACTCTTTGGTATTATCCTTCAGCCCAAAAAACGTATAAAGAACCACTTTTCCTCATTTATTCTCTAGTTAATCAACCATTCATTTTAGATTTATATCCTGGAGCAAGTATGATTGAATCATTTGTTCAAAACGGTTATGACGTATACTTGTTAGACTTCGGCATACCAGGATACGAAGATAGTCACATTACAATTGATCATTATATTGTAGATTATATACAAAAAGGAGTTCAACGTACTTTACGACATGCTAAAGCAGATGAAATAACACTTATCGGCTATTGTCTTGGAGGGGTATTTGCCACGTTGTATGCGGCTATCGCCACAGAGTCAATAAAAAATTTGATATTAGTTGTTACACCAATTGATTTTAGTGAGCTACCTTCATTTAATAGATGGCTTACAGCTCTTAGGGACGAGAATATCAGTTTTGATCATTTATTTGATGCGTACGGTGTTTTACCTGCACCTCTAATTGAAGCAGGTATTCGTTCGATTACAGTACCTGTCTATTACACCCAATATTTAGCTCTACTACAAAACTCAAATAATAAAGAATACGTGGAACGCTGGAAACGGTTTAATGATTGGACAAAAGGACATATCCCTTTTGTAGGTCAAGCGTTAAAACAGTTTGTTAATGATTATGTTCGAGATAACAAGTTAGTTAATGGAGAAATAAAGATAAAAGGAAAAAATGTGCTGTTAAAGAACATAGATATGAATTTATTAGTAGTTGCAGCGAAAAATGATGAGTTAGTTCCACCAAGTTTATCTGAACCTATTATGAACCTCGTTTCTAGCAATGATAAGCAATTCCAATTAGTGGACGGTGGTCATACGACAATGACTGCTAAAAAAGGAGCATTACCAAATTATTTGCAAAACTGGCTTCCTGAAAGATCAACATTAATAGGAGAGGAAGTATAAACTATATAACTAGTGGGAGGTAACAATCGTGTATTTCTTATATACGAAATGGGAAAAGAAAATGGACCCTTATGTAGAATATTTAGGTATAGGAGCAGTAGTGTATAAACAATTTTATGCGTATATGAAAGATATGTAATAAAAAGGGATGGCTGTGATAACCTCAGTCCATCCCTATACATACTTATTGCTTAACAGCTTTATATACAATACCAATTTGCTTTCTTGCTCTTTCTATAACTTTAGCTGTTAATAAGGAATGTTCATACGAATTAATTGTTGATTCTTTTCTCCCTGTTTTTAGAAGGTGAAGGAACTCTTCTACTTCATAGTACATAGATTGTTGTCGTTGTGGAACCGTAATGTCTTCGATCGAACCATCACGATATCGAATTTGAACATGTTCTGGAGTATGGATTTTATCAATAATGATGCTCCCTTTTTCTCCTTGAATTTCGGATGGGAAATAGGAGTTTGAAATTTTGGAATGCATTGCTACTCCTTCCATCTCCTTATATGTTAACAATAATGTTCCTTCTCCATCTACTCCAGTAGAAAGCTTATAACCACTAGCTAGTATATTTTCTGGTTCGCCAAATAAAACGATACAAGGATATATACAGTAAATACCAATGTCCATTATGGATCCATTTGAAAAAGTTGGATCAAATGCATTATGTATGTTTCCTTCTTTAAAAGCATCGTATCGTGAAGAATATTGGCAATACGATGCGACATATCGTCTGATCTTCCCAATTTTATGCAAGTTGTCACGAATTACTTTGAAATTTGGAAGTAATGTCGTTTTTAAAGCTTCCATTAATAAAACATTTTGTTTTTTTGCCATTTCTACCATCATGCTGACTTCTCTTACATTGGAAGCTAATGGCTTCTCGCAAAGAATGTGTTTACCGTATCCCATTAGAAGACAAGCTTGCTCAGCATGGAAGGAATTAGGGCTTGCTATATAAACGGCATCTACGAGCGTACTTTTACCAAGCTCATGTAAGTCTGTAAAAGTAGTATCAACATTATACTTACTAGCGAACTGATTTGCTCGCTCCTTGTCCCGAGAGTAAACGGCGACTAATTGAAAATCTTTATGTAGGCTTGCAGCTTCTATAAAGCTATCTGTAATCCAGTTTGTTCCTATTACAGCAAAACGTATCAAAACCTATCACCTCATTGTTTATGTATTCCTCCATAATAGTACACAATTACAGAAAACAAAAGAAAAGCTACACTTTAAGTAGTGCAGCTTTTCTTCTAATCCTATTTATTTGCAGTTAATTTATCTACTGCGTTTGCAATAGCTCCGTCACCTGTAACGTTACATGCCGTTCCAAAGCTATCTTGTGCTAAATATAAAGCCATCATTAATGCTAACATTGTTCCATCGAAACCTAACATAGTATCTAAAAGGCCTAAAGCTGCCATTACGGCGCCACCTGGTACACCTGGTGCTGCAATCATTGTAACACCAAGCATTAAAATAAATTGAAGTATGAGGCCGAAAGAAAGTTCTAAACTATTCATGTACATAACAGCCATCGCACAAGAAACTAACGTAATAGTACTACCAGAAAGGTGGATAGTTGCTAATAATGGTACTGAAAAGTCAGCTACTTTTTCTCGTACACCAATTCTTTTTGCTCTCTCTAGAGTAACGGGAATGGTTGAAGCCGAGGATTGAGTACCGAGAGCCGTAAAATAAGCCGGAAGCATTCCTTTTAACATAGCAAAAGGATTTTTCCTAGAAATGGCCCCACTTACTGTATATTGAATAACAAGCATTGTTAAATGTAACGCAATAATTAAAACAAAAACTTTACCGAAAACAGTCATAATCGTTTGCACTTGTCCACCTTGAGTCATGTTCGCAAATATCCCCAAAATGTGTAGTGGTAATAATGGGATTATTACTTTCGATATAACTAGTTCTATAATACTTCTAAAATCAATCATAATATTTTTAAGTGAATTTCCTTTTATAGCAGCCATACCTAAACCTAGGGTGAAAGCTAATACTAGTGCAGACATAACTCCCATAACGGCTGGGATTTCCAATTCAAAAAATGGTGCTAGGGTAGTTTCTCCAGGATTATCATATGCACCAGATTTAACAGTATTTCCTAGTAGTACTGGAAAGAGTGAAGAAGCAGCAATATAAGCTAAAATTCCAGCAACAATAGTAGATAAATAGGCAAGTCCGGCTGTTAATCCTAAAAATTTACCAGCACCTTTCCCAATTTCACCAATACCGGGTGCGATGAATGCAATAATAATGAGCGGAATTGCAAAGCCTAAAAAGTTACCAAATACTTCATTGAGAGTAGTAAATATTCTGATAAACCAGTTTGGCATAAATGCTCCAATTAAAATTCCAAGAAGAATAGCAATTATTATTCTTGGTAAAAGACCTATTCTTTTCATAATGTCTCCCCCTTTTAATAAACCATCATACCGTATGACAACGTTTTCATCATACAAAAATATGAACAAAATTGAAAGAATTATTTTTCCAATATTCATTTTAGTAGTAATTCATAATAAAAATGTAATAATGATGCTACTTTTTACCAAAGTATTATTATTTTAATAATGTAAAACGAAATAGGGATATGTATCATATGATGATTTTAGGAGATAGGGATGGAGCATTATAGGAGGTAAAAATGATGAGTTATAAATTTTTATCATTGCCCCAGCTTTCAGACAAAAGGTCAGAGTTACCAAACCGTGGAAACTTAGCAAAAAGAAATACAGCGTTACGAAAGCTTGTACGAGTATGGCACCATAGTTTAACTAGGAAACATTTAGGAGGTTCGAATGCGAGAGGGTTTGCAAATTACCACGTTCACTCATTAGGATGGGAAAGAATTGGCTATACGTTTGTTATTGAGCCGATGAATATTGTTGATACTCCGAATGGAAGACGCGCTAGAATAGTATATGCAAACAATATTACCGATCGGTCTTATCATGTTGGTACGAGTAATGATTCATCGTTAGGAATATGTGTAGCTGGTGATTATCGTTATGATGACCTCGATGCAGCAACGATTGCTTCAATGGTAGATTTGCACCGTGCCCTTATCCAAGATAATATTGGGCGAAATGATAAATCACACCATGAAATGCCTGGATATGCTTGGAAGGTTTGTTGTGTTTTTGATTATCGAAAGGCATTAAGCACATCGCCTCATTCCCCAGTAATTGAAGCTGATTTACCGGACACGTACACTGTTCAACAAGGAGATACACTATGGAGTCTTGCCAATAACGACGATCGCTTTACAGTAGAAGACTTGATGAGGTGGAACAATATTGAAAACCCTAGAAACTTACGAGTAGGACAAAAGTTGACCTTTAGACCTCCTACAACAAGTGCACCAACAACTCCACCTACAAGAGCAACAGTGAAATGGAGTGGCACTGTGACGTCGCCAGGACTAAATGTAAGAAAAGGTCCGTCGGTTAATTTTCCAATAGTCCGTGCTCTAAATAATGGAGATGTTGTCGACGTTTATGAAGAAAGTAATGGATGGTTAAATATTGGAAATGGGCAGTGGGTTTCCAATGTAGGAGGTAAATATGTAACTAAAAGAACGAATGCAGGAAGGAGATACCTTAATTTAAAGCCATCAATAAATGCATGGCGTGTTTATCCACTTAACCGAGCAGCAGTTCGAGGGAATGAAATAGGGTTTTTAAATCCACAAAAATTTGGTGGGTTATCTTATGAAATATTAGGGAACCCGATGAGCAATGTATATACAATTCAAACCGCTAATTTTGGAAGAGTAAATATTTTTGCATCAAATTCAACAGCTAGCACCATCACTAATAGACCAACTTATTAATAAAAGGATCTATTTAGTAAAAAGTTACTCAAAAACAACAACACTATACTATAGCCTAAAAAAGAGTGATAGTTTAGTAATACTTCTGAACTATTCATTCTTTTTAGGCAATCGTTTGAATTAGATATTTTACACATAACCTATTTCCGTTTTTTTACTGTTATGTAATACGGACAAGCCTCTCCAAATTTATCCAACCCTTAAAATAAGCGAATATTCACGATATACTCTCGTTAAACGTCCTCACAAACGTATAAACTTTGTATGTTAACGCTTTCACTAACTATCTGAGCATAATACTGCCGACTTCCTTAAATCCCCTTGATTCTGTTTTTAATCATGTTACTATAAAACTCATTAACAAGAATTGTATGAAATGGAGCGATAGGATGTTAAAAAATAAAACAATTGGTTTTATTGGTGCAGGTTCCATGGCAGAGGCGATGATTTCAGGAATAGTTTCCTCAGACTTAGTGCCTAGCCATCAAATAATTGCGAGTAACCGTAGTAATGTAAAAAGATTAAGTGAATTAGAGACTTGTTATGGAATAAAAGGATTAACGAAAGACCAGCTTGCAATTAACGAATTAGATATTATCGTCTTAGCAATGAAGCCTAAAGATATAGATGTCGCATTAGAAAGCCTCCAACAACAATTACAACCTCATCAACTAGTGTTATCAGTCATTGCAGGGATCTCCACAACTTACATTGAAGAAAAATTAAGAAGCAACCAACCTGTTATCCGTGTAATGCCTAATACTTCTAGTATGATAGGCGAATCAGCAACTGCCCTTTCCCTTGGTACCTATGTTACAGAAGAACAAACTAAAATCTCCCAAAAACTATTATGTACGATTGGTAAAGTATACATTATCGCAGAAGAGCATATGGATGTTTTTACAGGTGTAGCCGGTAGTGGTCCTGCTTATTTTTATTACTTGATGGAGCATATGGAAAGAACCGCTAAAGAGGCCGGGTTAGATCATGCTGTTTGTCGAGACGCAGTTGCCCAAACGATATTAGGCGCAGCGAAAATGATGCTACAAAACGATGAAGAACCAGCTTCGCTACGAAAAAGAGTAACTTCACCAAATGGTACAACAGCAGCAGGTATAGAGGCACTTCGTTCATATGGTGGAGGAAAAGCTATATCAGAAGCGATTAAAGGGGCAGCTAAACGTTCGGAAGAAATAAGTATGCAAATGTTAGATGAAAATAATAACTTAGTAATAAATTAAAAAACGGATGATGAAAAACAGGAGTGATTAGATGGCCACGGCCGATAAAAATAGAAAGAGAATCGTGATAAAAATAGGTAGTAGTTCATTAACAAGTTTGCATGGTGAGATTAGTAGAAGGAAATTAGAAAGGTTAGTAGATGAAGTAGCAGAATTAAAGGATAACGGATATGAAGTACTTCTCGTCTCATCGGGAGCAGTAGCTGCAGGATATCGTAAACTTGGGTGTTTGGAGCGCCCAACAACGCTGCCTGAAAAACAAGCTGCTGCTTCAATTGGCCAAGGCTTGTTAATGGAAGCATACTCAGAACTATTTTTGTCTCATGGGTACGTAGCTTCACAAATATTAATTACTCGAAGCGATTTTTCAGATGAAATTAGATATAACAATGCACGAAACACAGCAAATGTTTTGTTAGAACGCGGAATTGTTCCGATTGTAAATGAAAACGATACGGTAACAGTAAACCGATTAAAGTTTGGTGACAATGATACATTATCAGCAAAAGTAGCAGGGCTTATTTGTGCAGACATGTTAATTATACTCTCTGATATTGATGGTTTATATGACTCAGATCCACGAGAGAACAAAGATGCAAAATTACTAGAAAAAGTGGAGGAAATTACCCCGAGTATTGAGAAAGCTGCCGGAGATTCTGGTAGCAGTGTTGGTACGGGTGGCATGAAGTCTAAAATTGACGCGGTTAAAATTGCGATGGCTTCTGGAGTACCAACATTTCTTGGAAAAGCGGGTGTCCCCAATATTTTAGTTGATGCGGTAAAACGAAAGGCGAAAGGTACTTATTTTGACTCGAAGACGAAGCTGAACTTAGATCAAAAAAGACAATGGATTTTGTTTAACTCCGGGCCAGAAGGAGAGGTTATTTTAAAAAAAGACGCTGATTTATCACAGCTAGGAAAGAAAAGCCTATTACCATCTAAAATTGACAGAGTTATCGGGACATTTAAGGTCGGTTCCGTCATAAAAATTTTAGATTATGAACAAAAGCCAGTTGGACTTGGTGTAGTCAATTATTCATCAACGGAGTTAGTACAATGGAAAAAAGAAGAACTTACAATGGAAGAATACCCAAAAGAAGTAGTTTATAACGAAGATTTAGTTTGTCATATTGAAAAAAGCATACCTGTTAGTGTATAAAAATAATGGAGGGATTGGATGACAGTAACAACGGTAAGTGTGGAAAGTCAAGCAATAAAAGCAAAGAAAGCTGCAAGGGCACTGAGCTTATTAACGACAGAACAGAAAAACGAAGTCCTATATAAATTAGCCGATTATCTTGAAAATAGGGCAGAAACAATTTTGAAAGCAAACGATTTAGACTTATCAAACGGACGTGAAAAAGGCTACAACGAAGCATATTTAGATCGATTAGCACTATCTAAGGAACGTATTACTGACTTTGCTAATGGCTTAAGAGAAGTTGCAGAGCTGGATGATCCTACGGGAGACATTTTATCAAGCTGGAAGTTAGAAAATGGTCTTTTAGTGGAGAAAGTAAGGGTACCATTAGGTGTAATTGGAATGATTTACGAAGCACGCCCTAACGTTACAGTAGATGCAACTGGTTTAGCATTAAAATCTAGTAATGCTATTGTATTAAAAGGTGGCTCTTCTGCTATTAATTCTAATAAAGCAATTGTGGAAGTAATGCACGAAGCGTTAGACGAAACGGTCGTTAGTAGAGAGGTAGTACAATTTATTGCTAGTACTGATAGAGAGACAACACAGCAATTGTTTACGATGAAAGAGCATATTGATGTACTAATTCCTCGTGGAGGAGCATCTCTAATCAACGCAGTCGTTGAGAATGCTACTGTTCCAGTACTGGAAACAGGTGTTGGTAACTGCCATCTATATATCGATCGTGATGCGGATGTAGAAAAAGCATTATCCATCTTAGTTAACGCGAAGACAGACCGCCCCGCAGTCTGTAATGCAGCAGAAACGTTAATTGTTCAGGAAGACTGGTTAAAGCTCCATAAAGAAGCACTAATTGCTACCTTATCTGAACATGATATTTCTGTTTTTGGTGATGAGCAAGTCGTATCAGTCATTCCGAATGCTAAATTAGCTGGGGAAGACGACTGGAAAAATGAATACTTAAGTTTAAGTATTGCAATAAAAACGGTGAAAAACGTGGATGAAGCAATTGTTCATATAGATCAGTATGGTACGAAGCATTCAGAAGCTATTATTACTGAAAACAAAGAAACAGCTGCAACTTTTATGAAATTAGTCGATGCAGCTGCAATCTATCATAATGCCTCCACTAGATTTACAGATGGCGGAGCGTTAGGATTCGGAGCAGAGATAGGGATTTCTACACAGAAATTACATGCAAGAGGACCAATGGGATTACCAGCCTTAACTACGGTAAAATATCAAATGACTGGTAACGGACAAATCCGCTAAGAGTTAATCATGATAGGTAAAAAAGGATGAACTAGGAACAATCTGTTTCTAGTTCATCCTTTTTCCTATTAAAGAGTTTTTTCTTCATATATAGAAATAGCCTCATCTAACATTTTTAATCCATCATCAATTTGCTCTTTTGTAACAGTCAATGGTGGAATCATTCGAATAACTTCACTGTTATTTCCACAGAAGTAAAATAGAACACCTTTTTCTAAGGCTAAATCAAGTATTTCAAATAAAGCTTCACCATTTGGTTCACCTGAAGTAGGATGAACAATTTCAATGCCAATCATTAATCCGACCGCACGTATTTCCCCAATTACGGAATGTTTTGCTTTTAATTTTTGAAGTTGCTCAACAGCGTATGCTCCAACTTCTTTTGTATTTTGTAAAATGTTTTCTTCCTCTATCACGTCTAAAACAGCTAGAGCTGCATGGCAAGCGATAGGATTTCCCCCAAATGTCGTTCCATGACTTCCTAACGGCCATTGCTGCATAAGTTCATGAGATGCTACCGTTGCACTCAACGGTAAACCATTGGCAATTCCTTTTGCAATTGCCATAATATCAGGCGTTACTTCAAATGTTTGAGCGGCGAACATTTCCCCAGTTCTCCCGAAACCAGTTTGTACTTCATCAAAAATAAGTAATATATTATGTTGATCACAAATTTCTCGAACTTTTTTTAGCCAAGCTTTAGGAGGGATTATATAACCACCTTCCCCTAAAACAGGTTCTACAATAACAGCAGCAACCTCTTCAGGTGTAACTTGGTGATTAAACAAACGTTTAAAATCTTTTTCTAATTGTTCCACTACATAAGTTTCAGGGTCGATTCCATTAGGTGCCTCTGCGGTGTTAGCGTACGGTACTTGATAAGACCCGTGAGGCTGTTGGAATTTTCGATATTTACTTTTCGAAGTTGTGACACTTAAAGCTCCCATTGAACGCCCGTGAAAACAACCGATAAAGGAAACAATATAGGGGCGTTTTGTCACATGTTTTGCTAGTTTTATAGCACCTTCAATGGCCTCTGTACCGCTATTGGCGAAAAAGAAGCAATCTAGTTCCCCAGGTAATTTTTCAGCTAGACGGTCTGCTAACGTTAATATAGATTCATAGATAATGACTCCAGAAGGCCCGTGCGCTAATTCGTCAGCACCTTTTTTAATTGCTTCTACCACTTTTGGGTGGCGATGACCTACATTAGTCGTTGCAATTCCTGAAGTGAAGTCTAAATATGTTTTACCATCTAATCCATAGTAATAGCACCCTTCTTCTTTTATTACCGGTAAATTAGGATGATCTTTTGCCATGCTCGGTGCTAACCGCTTCGACATGTTGTGTACTAAATGACCCCAATCTTGATTCATGTGTTTAACCTCCTAGATGTTAGAAAAATAGTAAATGTGCCATTAAAGCTGCAACTGGTAATGTAATAATAGTACGTTGTAAGAAAATAATAAACAACTCTAAAAGAGATAAAGGTATTTTAGATTTAATAAGTAATACACCAATCTCGGACATATAAATTAATTGCGTTAAAGACATAACTGCAATAACAAATCTCGTTAATTCAGATTCAATGCCACTACCGATTACTGCCGGTAAAAACATATCCGCAAACCCTACAATCATCGCTGGAGCAGCCGCACTTGCTTCAGGGATTTGCAATAAATTTAATAAAGGCACGAATGGATAAGATAAGTAATTAAAAATTGGGGTGAACTCTGCAATAATTAGTGCCACCGTTCCAATTGCCATTACTAAAGGAATTAGTCCAATCCAAATATCAACTACATTAAAGACAGCTTTTTGTACTACTTGTCTCGCACTTTTCACTTGATCTGCTTTTTCAACTGCTTGTTTTACTCCCCATTGGAACGTAGACATTCCGCTTGGAACAGACTCATGAATTTTTTGCCCTACTGGCTCATAATACGTATCTTTCTTACGTGACAAAGGAGGAATTCTTGGACAAATAACAGCAGCAACTATTCCCGTTACGATAACTGTAAAGTAAAACTGTACAAACATATGGTCAATATTTAAAAACTTCGCTATAACGAGACTAAACGCGATGGAGGCAATCGAAAAGTTTGTTGCTACAACTGATGCTTCTCTTTTTGTATAATAACCAGACTCATATTGCTGTGTTGTTAATAGAACACCTACCGTTCCGCTTCCCATCCAAGATGCCATTGCATCGATAGAAGAGCGACCAGGTAATTTAAATAGTGGTTGCATTACTTTTCTAACTATTGTACCAATAAAGTCCATTAAGCCGAACTCAAGCAGTAGTGGCATAAATAAACTTGCAAATAAAAACCACACCATTAACACAGGAATAAGATCGTATAAAACTACTCCACCTGTATATGCGGAGTTAATGGCAGAAGGACCAAATCCTAATAATGTAAAAACTGCGAATAATGCACCGATTATTCTAAGTATTAACCAAAAAGGACTTATGTTAAATAAAGTATTTATAAAACTATTTTTCTTTACCGAAGCAGGAGCAATCTTAACTAGTAAACTACCAATAGCGGATACACATAAAACAACAGTCATAAACGTTGGTATATGTGCCCCAATTGCACCTTGTAACCAATCTGCCATAACCCCAAGGCCAATCGTTACTTTTCCGTTAATTTTTATCGGTATTAAAAATAATAAAACACCAATTAAGGAAGGAATGAGGAATTTTATTAACTGTTTTGATGAGTATTTAGATTGTGTTATTTCCGTTGTTTCTGTCTTAGCTGAACCGATTTCCATAGTGGTATCCCCTTTTTATAAATATAACTTTTAATGAATATTTATAAAATACACGAATGTGCATAAAAATACAACCCTTTTTTGAAGGAAATAATAAACAAACGGACATATAAATCTATTTAAAGGACAAACTATACCAAGATATGTAAAAGGAGGTGATACCGATGGAATTAGATGACTTTAGAGATACAATTGTAATAAAAAATATAGACGGAGAAGAAATGGAATGTACGGTAGAAGCTTTGTTTGAGATGGAAGGAAAATCATATGCCCTTTTATCTGATGGAAAGGCCACTGTTGTCATGCAGGTTGAAGAAGATAGAGGAGAACAATATTTAGTAGGAATATATAGTACAGAAGAAAAAGAGGCAATACTAGATGCGTATGAAATAGCGATGGAAGCAGCCATGTTAGATAATCAAGAAATTTTTTAGAAAAATAGGCCTGCAAGGAAGGACCAGGCCTATTTTTGTTATAAAAATAAAATTTTCACTGCTTCATATCCAAAATATAAGCCAAAGCCGATCATTGATAATGAAGAAGCAATGGAAATAAATCTAAGTAAGTTGGAATGAAGTAACCTTCTTGCAACGCTAGATACTGTTGCCATCGTAAAATCCCAAAGTAATATACCGGCTATTATCGCTAAACTGTAAACGATTAAAAGGTTACTTGAAAGGGTTGTTGCATTTTTAGCTAAAACAGACCCATATATGCCAAGCCAAAAAAGTATCGTTAGTGGGTTTGAAATAGACATAATAAAACCAGTAGAAAAGGAGCTTCTTAATCTTTCCTTTCCTTCTTCTTTTGCGCTCCTATTTATTTTTACAGAGGCTAACAAGCTTTCAATCCCTGTGTACGTAAGAACGAAAAAACCAAATAACCATAGGAATGTTTGCATAAAAGGTGTTTCAATAAAATGTATTACTCCTAAATAAACTAATAGCATGTATATGACATCTGCAATTAATGCGCCAACTCCAAATACCCACGCATGAAAAAAACCAAATTTAATTCCTTTATCTAATTGAGCAGCATTAACTGGCCCGACAGGTGCTGCTAATGAAACCCCAAGTAAAACATATGTGAAAATTGAGTTCATCAAAAAACCTCCAATAAAGTATCTTTTCCATACTTATTCAGAGAAGGATGCTTGTACGACTAAAAAAGAAATAAATTTTTGGACAAATAATAACGTACAATTTTCAAATACTATAACAAAATATATAAAAGACATACCGTTCTTATGTAGTTAGTTACATACAAGTATTAATCTTTTTCTATATGCTAATAAAGGAGAAAACTATGGTTGATAAACAAAATATGAGTAGTGTGTTTCAAAAATATTCTAGCCAAAGTGGAGGAAGTGGAGGGGGAGAAAATAAGGAAGGTATTTCTTGGTGGCACCTATCTCTTATTGGAGTAGGTTGTACAATCGGAATTGGATACTTTTTAGGGTCAGGATTAGGCATTAAGTCAACTGGTCCTTCAATCGTGATATCATTCCTTATTGCCGCTCTCGGAACGTATATTGTATACAATTTGTTAGCGAAAATGACTGCAGAGGATCCGCAAGATGGCTCCTTCTGTTATTACGCAAATAAAGCGTATGGTAGATGGGCAGGTTTTAGTTGTGGATGGAATTTTTGGAGCGCAAATATTTTAATTATAGGAAGTCAGTTAACGGCATTAGGCTTGCTTTCAAAATTTTGGTTCCCTCATGTTCCGCTCTGGATTTTTGCTGCGATATATGCAGCACTGTCCATTCTTGTTGTGTTATTGGGAGCGAAAGGTTTTGGAAAAGTAGAAGATGTACTAGCGATAATTAAAACGTCCGCAATTCTTATGTTTATTATTATAGGTGCTTTAGTATTTATAGGGATAATCGACGGAAGTGCAGAGGGGAGACCTGGAGTCCCAACTTCGTATACCGAATTTTTCCCTGAGGGATTGAAAGGATTTTGGGGTTCCCTCATTTTTGCTTTTTATGCTTATGGCGGAGTAGAGGTAATAGGTTTAATGGCGATGGAGTTAAAGCATAGGGAAGATGCGCCTAAAGCTGGTAAAGTAATGTTAACTTTACTTGCTATTATTTATTTAATTTCTTTAACACTTGTTGTTACATTAGTCTCTTACACGAAAATTACTGAAAAAGAGAGTCCGTTCGTAACAGCATTAGCGAATTATGACCTTACGTTTTTTCCGCATGTGTTCAATGCAGCAATTATTATCGCTGGATTTTCAACTATGACAGCTGCTTTGTTTGGGGTTACAACTTTACTAGTAACAATGGCTAAAAGTGGAGATGCACCAAAATTATTTGAAAAGAAATTAAAGTTTAGAGAGTTACCATTAGCATCTTTATCATTAGCCGTAGTTGGCCTCCTTTCGTCTGTTATAGCTGCCTTACTATTACCGGGAAAAATATTTGAGTATATTACTACTGCAGCAGGAATCTTACTCTTATATAATTGGATGTTTATTATAGTATCAGCATTGAAAAACTTAGATAATAAAATGTGGGATAAAATCCTCGCTTTTCTAGGTATCCTTTTCATTATTGCAGCAGTTAGTGGTACAGTAGTAGAAAAAACTAGCCGTTTTGGATTTTATGTAAGTTTTGCTTTCGTGGGGGTTATCGGGATTTGCACATTAATATTGAGTAGAAAGTGGAAGAAAGAAGAACAATCTACTTAAAGAAAAGCCAGTATCTATAGCGATACTGGCTTTTTATTTATGATATTATGCGTGGGCAGTTTTAATTATTTGTAAAAGCTGGAATGCGATATTGTGCTTGGTTTTGATAAAGATGTTGATTTTGATATGGTGCATTGCTTGTAAACCCTTGATTAGGATGTATTCCACTTAGCTCATGTTGCATTTGATTGCACATGTTTACGATTTCTTGACAACGTTGAATGGCTAACTCGTGGTTGAGTAAACTTTGCTCAATATATTGTGCAGCTTGTTTTTCTCGTTGTAGTATTTGTTCGAGCATTTGGATGTTTTGTTGTTCTTGCTGTAGCATCGCTCTGTATTGTTGACTACCTTGTTGTGTTTGATTGATAAGTTGCTGCGCAAGTTGACGGGTTTGGTTTATTTGCTGTGTACCATGTTGTGTAGTATGCATAAGGGTTTACCTCCATATGTTTATTTAGTGGGTTTCCCCTCCCATAGGTTTTACTAACACCAACAATAAACCCCTGTAAACTTAAGCCAACAACATGAAGATAATTTACTTTACTTTTCTTCTTCCTCTTCATCAAGATTCAATGTTTTCCCGCCTACTGATAGGTGTGAAAATACTTCTGCTTCTTCCGTTAATTTTTCGATTCCTTTTAAGTAAGGCTTTACTAAATCTTTAAAATCTTCTTCTACCCCTTCCACTTCAAGATGTCCAAATACATATATTTTCTTTTCTTTCATGATATACGATAAATATCCTACCGCTTTATCTTGTTGATTTACTATGTTTAATACTTGAGCTTCTTCTTTACTTAATTCAGGTGAAAAGTAAATTTCCATTATCTATCCTCCATGATGTACTTATGTAGTTAATATAGTTACTTTAGTTAGTATTTCCTTTCCTTTGCACGATATGTGTTATATTTCCATCCAAAAATCATTGAAAAGTTGTCCTACTTGGACGACCTCTCTCATACAATGTACAAGTCTGTATTTGGGAGTGATGAAAGTTTGAGCGTTAGTGTGTTATTAAGTTACGTATTATTAGGTCTTACATTAGCAGCACCAATCGGGCCAGTTAATTCTGCCCGTTTAGATAAAGGGATTAAAAACGGTTTTTGGCATGCGTGGAGCGTTGGTGTAGGATCGATGATTGCTGATGCGATTTTCATGATATTAATCTTTTTAGGGCTTGTACATTTTATTGAAATTCCGATTGTTCAAATCTTCCTATGGTTATTCGGAGGTTTTGTGCTTATATATTCAGGGGTGGAAGGGATATTAAAAGCTAGTAACATTTCCTTTGATGCTAATCGAAAAAAAGATTCATTATGGAAATGCTTTTTAACAGGGTTTATTATGTCCATTACGAGTCCGCTTTCTATTTTATTTTGGCTTGGTATTTATGGCTCCATATTAGCTAAAACTGCTACTTCATACGGAACAACACATCTTCTTGTATATAGTACAATGATATTTATTGGACTTACACTTTGGGACATATTTATTGCTGGTCTTACTTCTGGATTTCGTAAGTTTTTAACATATAAAAGTCTTATTAATATTTCTATTGTTTCAGGATTATCATTAATCGCTTTTGGGCTATACTTCGGTTTTCAAGGAATTAAAGCTCTTTTTTTCTAATAAAGAGGGAAATCTGGTGAATAAATTCTGTACTTGAATTCTCCTAGCTTTACATGAAAAATAAAAACCTACATCAAATAAATGTAGGTTAGTACCGGAGAGTAAGTGCTTCCTGTGTTTCTTCCACTTGGCGCAATAATTCTTTTGCTCGTAAAAGATTTGTTTCGTCCTCTTGGCTAAGCTCTTTACCGTGAAAGCTATGTAAAAGCTCTTTTGCGTAAGCAATTAACTGAATCGATTGTTGATAATTACGAGAATTGTTATTTGTTTGCGTATGGTAGACAGCCTCCCAAGCTTCTTCCACTGCTTTACGAATTTCATGAATCGGTTCATGATAATCCAATATTAATCCCTCCGTTAAGTAGTCTTTTTTGTATATAGTTTGACAAACGGAAGGAATTATTCCTGACTACCTTAACGTGATTTAAAATGCTTTCGAATAAAAGCTTCTTCCTCTTCTGCTGTTAATAAACCTGTTGCCTTACCTACCGTACCGTTTTGTAATTTCCATATTGCGTTATGGTCATGATCAGCTCTAGAAAAATCTTGTTTAGACCATCGGATTAATATGCTTTCATATACATCTGCATGTGCGTAATCATCTCGATTTAGTTGCACTATTTCGAGTAGTCTTTCCACTCTTTCAGGTGATAATGGGATAGCCCCCCATTTTTGATCTGCTTTCACTTTTTGATGAGACATTAAATGAATCGCTCTTTGTATAGAAGCTTCCGACATATCTAGTGTAAATTCCCCTTCAACAACTTCTTTTTCCTCTTCTATAAGAAAAATAGCTCCTTGCTCAGATTCCTCGACTGTAAGTTGTACTTCTGATTTTGGAGTAAAAATGTCAGTTAGAAATAATAAAGAAATTACGATAAGGATGATAGGTAAAGAAATAACGGCTAGCCATTTTAAATAGCCTTTCATGATCGATACCTCCTAAGGTGTAAAGATTATCCAGTTATCTACTTCTATAAAGTAAGCGAAAATACCTTTTTATTTTTTAAGGAAAAAACTCCATCATGTACTATATAGTACAAAAGCAACAATTTAAGGTAAAAAGCGTCTAGATGAAAAAAAAACAATCGAATCTAAGCTATACTAAATACAAGGGATAAATTTTAAATACATTAGTTGTAAGTTCGTATAATTATTCATAATATTAAGGGAATATATTTCAAATCCACTCTTAATTTAGTAAAATAGACTATATACATAATTTTACTTATCATAATAAATGGAGGATAAAATGGAACTTTCTTTTAAAAACAACTTTTCATTGAAAGAATTTATATTAGAAAATCAGCAATATTTCGAGGGGAAATTATTAAATGAAGCAATAAATGTAAAAGATAAAATTGAGGAAATCCGTGCAATTGGTAATATTAATCTATTAAAAAATGCTAATAATATCGTACTTTTTGTAATTGAAGAAAGAAAAGAAGAATTAATTGCTTTTGCTAAAGCAGAAGGGATTGTTTGGGCTAAATATCAATTAACGTTAGCTTTTAAATTAGAATGGATTCAAGCATTAAGAAGGACACTTTGGAATTTTCTTTACCATTACGACAAGTTAAGAGGGGAAACCTTAAGTCTTGAAGCGTTCTATGAAAAAGAAAAAAACTACAATGAATATATTGATCAATTTTTTTCTAACTTTTTTATTAATTATTCGAAGTATAAAGATGAATTACTTGAAGATCATCGAAAATTAGTGGAAAACTTATCTGTACCTATTATACCAATTAATAAAGAAATATGCGTTCTCCCTCTAATTGGAACAATAAATAGCCAAAGAAGTATGACTATCCAAGAAAAAGTTTTATTTGAAATTAAGGAAAAGCATATTCAAACGTTAATAATAGATCTATCAGGTATAGCTCACATCGATGAAGAAATCACAAATGACTTCATGAAAATAATAGAAGGAGCATCGATGATGGGTTGTAGAACTATTTTAACTGGTTTACGCCCCGAAATTGTAAGAGGTGTTGTATTAACAGGTATTAATTTCAATCACCATGCAGATTTTAAAGGGACATTACAACAGGCATTAAACGAAGTCTTATTTAAATGAAAAAGAATTTAACTTTTGAGTTTGCTAATTATATTGGCAAACTCTCTTTTATGGGGAAAAATAATGGAGTATGATGTTACTAATGTTTTGTCCATACTAATTAATAGGAGGTTGACAACTTAATGTTAGTGACAAAAATTACATACTCTTCTGTAAATAATACTTTTACAGATTTTTCATCCCCATACATAAAAAAATATGAACATAACTATTATAAAGTTTTCCCGGAAAAACTGGATAAACAGATAGCGGATGTAAAAGTTAACGATAATTTGATTGAAATTTCCTTTTTGGAGGATCTTGAACTAAAGGAATACATTTTATTACATGAAGTAATAAAATCTATCCAATTAGACGTAAAAGGAACGATTGATGATTCCAATAGTTTTTTAGGATATACAGAGTTAGGTGAACGAGCTTATATTATTCGGAATTGGAGTAAATGGATTGGATATGTTCATGAATCCATGAAAAATTGTCAATAAAGGAGGAGTTAAAAGTTGTTGTCTGGTAATGTTATTTCTGTTATCTCAGGAAAAGGCGGTGTGGGTAAATCAACTGTTTCTGCTAATCTTGCTGTTTCCTTAAGCAAAATGGGGAAAGAAGTAGCTCTTATAGATTTTGATATTTATGGAAGCAGTATTCCCAGTATGATGAATATTAGTCACGGACCGAAATCAATGAACAATAGAATAATTCCCGTCGAATCGCATGGTGTAAAAGTGATGTCGATGGGATTTATTGTGAAAAATAACGACCCTGTTGTTTGGAGAGGACCTATGCTTGGTAAAGTTATTAATCAATTTATAAATGATGTCATTTGGGGAGACTTAGATTACGTCATTATTGATATGCCACCTGGTACAGGGGATGTCGCGATGGATGTAAATCGCTTAATACCAAATTCACAACAAATTTTAGTAACAACTCCACACCCAACATCCTCTCATGTAGCTGAGAGAGCAGGAAAGATGGCACATAATAATAACCATAAATTTGTTGGAATCGTAGAGAATATGTCCTACTTCCAACCACCCGACCATAATCAAAAATACTATATTTTTGGAAAAGGTGGTTCAGAGCAATTAGCGTCTAAACTAGGGACAGAGCTTATTGCGAGGCTACCAATTATTGCTCCTAATGAGAAGGATTTTGAACCTTCCATTTATAAAAAAGGAAATTTGCTGCATGATAAATATATGGAACTAGCTGACAGGCTAGATTCCTCAATAGCTTAAAAAGAGACTCGGACATAACTATTTCTAATGGTTTACTTGTTTAATTCGTAGAAAAACTCGCTAATCGCTTTGTCACAAGGACTTGCGATTTGCGAGTTTATTTAATAACAATATTTCTATATCGTTCTAGAGCTTGTTTTGCTTTTTCATAAGTATCACTATTGGAATCGAGCGAAGAAATGAAGTGGTCAATCATAGAATCAAAATGTTTTCCTTCTAACGAGAGGTGTAGATGAGCATTTGCGATATCTTCTTCTGAATATGTACCTTCCTCAAAGGCATGCGAGTAAAATGTTTCTGGATGATGCTTGTAACGATCAAAGTCAATGTTGTTAAATAAATCTTGAAGGTTAGGATCTTGTTTAATTTTTTCAAAAAACTTTTCTTCAACTCCATTTGTATTAGATGATTCCATATATGACACTCCTTTTTTAATCAGTTAATTAAGTACTTTGTCTGCTTTTCTAAAAAATATATATGTTATGATTGTTACGAGGAACATAAATCCAAGTGACCAAAAGTAATAATGCAAATCATCATAATGACCGGCTAAAAATTCTTCTGCCATAAACTGCACAAGTACTATTTGAACAGTTAATAAGCTCATAAACACCCACCAAGCCATTTTCATTGATTTTCACCTCCTAATGGTGTTCCGTCTGGGTCACACCTACTGCGTATATGCCGTTATTTTTAAAAGTCAATTCAACGATAGGCAGCCCTCTTGGGGGAGGACCGGCTATTACAGAACCATCTTCTACATTGAAAAACCCGTGATGGCAAGGACAAATTAGCTCCGTTGTTTCCTTTTCAAAATAAACAGGGCACATTAGGTGAGTACATTTAATGTTATAAGCGCGATATTCATCCTCAGAAATTCGAATTAAAAGAGCTGGATCATTTTCATTAGGAAAATGAAATGTAAAACTATCTCCTACCGCTAAGTCTCCTTCATTTACAATAAAGTGCTCTAAATTAGCTTCCGCTTGATTTTCTTTCCACTTCGCTACTGCTAATAGTGGAGTAGAGCTTAAGAAGAACACTCCCATTAAGGATAAAGTAGAGGCGATAAAGCCCCTACGATTAAGTTCTAACTCATTACCTCGTTTAATGTTAAACGTTATTTTTCGAAGAAACTCTTCAAATTTATTCATGATGACACCTCTTCGTTATCCCAAAATCCAAAACGATTGTTTTTTGTATCGGGAAGGCCGATAACAGTTTTCGTTTCTATAACAGTACCTCCAAAGTCCCATTTGTATTGAACTGGTTTTGCAGGGGAATTTTTTAATTCTTCTTCATCTAAAAACTGAATAGTATCCGTTGGACATACGCTAGCACACATAGGTGGCCTTCCTTGTTGTGTTCTGTCATAGCACATATCGCATTTATACATTACTTTCTTTTGGTCATCTACTCTTGGAATTCCAAAAGGGCAAGCGTACGTACAGTTTTTACACCCGATGCATTTTTCTAAAGAAGCAGATAATACAAAGCCATCATCTGTAACTGAAATTGCTTGAACTGGGCATGATTCAGCACAAGCTGGTGTTTCACAATGCATACAAGGGGTAGGGGATGTAGCGACAGTTTCTCCAGGATTTAATTCATCTACAAACATTCTAGATAAATGATCATGTCCACTACATTCCTCACAACCAATAATACAAGCACGACATCCGATACAACGTTCATAATCAATATAAAGAACTCTATTACCCATGTTTTTCACCTAAAGTTTCTATTTTTTCTAGTTTTGCTGCACAAACCTTAAACTCTGGTATTTTAGACTTTGGTTCTAGAGCAGGGTTCGTTAAATGATTAATGGCGAGTTGCTTTCCCCAATGATAAGGAACGAAAATCATATCTTCTCTAATAATCTTTGTTATTTTTGCTACTACTTTAATATGTCCTCGTGGACTTGATATTTTTACAAGTTCACCGTTTCCGATATTATATTGTCTTGCTGTATTTGGATGTATTTCTACATATGGGTCAGGACAAAAATTAGTTAGTGCTTCAATTCTTCTCGTTTGATTACCACTTAAATAATGATATACAACTCGCCCAGTAGATAAAATTAGTGGGAATTCTTCACTTACTTGTTCGTTAGGTCCTTTATGCTCAAAAGCTAAAATTTTTGCTTTTCCATCAGGGAAATTAAACTTTTTATCTTCAAAAAGTCTTGGCATTCCTTCATCATCTTCAGTTGGACAAGGCCAAAATACTCCTTGCATTTTTTCAAGCTTTTCATATGTGATTCCGTAATAATCGGCAATACCCCCTTTACTAGCAACACGCAATTCATTAAAAATTTCCTCTGGAGAATTATACTTAAAGTATTTTCCTCGTCCTAAACGGTCGGCAATTTCGGAAATGATTTCCCAGTCTGCTTTCACTTCACCGGGTCTTCGATTTATCCCTTTTAAACGTACGACTCTACCTTCTACATTTGTTGTTGTTCCGTTATCTTCAATCCAAACAGTTGAGGGAAGTACAACATCTGCAAGTTCAGCGGATTCGGACATAAACATATCAATTGCTACGAAAAAATCTAGGCCCTTTAAATATTCACCAACATCACCAATAGAAGGCGAAGAAACGATGGGATTGCTACAAACTAATAAAAGTCCTTTTATTTCTTTTCCTAACTGTTGAAGAATTTCAAATGCACTAAGACCAGGACCAGGGATTTCTGATTCCTCTACACCCCATACACTTGCAATGTATTCACGGGCTTTTGGATCGGTAATTTTACGGAATCCTGGGAGTTGATCCGTTTTCTGACCGTGTTCTCGACCACCTTGTCCATTTCCTTGACCTGTAAAGGTCGCAAATCCAGAACCTTTTTTTCCAATTTTTCCAGACACTAGGGACAAGTTTACATATGTGGAAACAGCATCAGTACCAGTTGCATGTTGTTCAACACCACGAGCGAACATGACCATACCTTCTTTTGCTTGTCCATATAGTCGTGCTGCTGTAATAATTTTTTCTGGAGCAACTCCAGTAATTTCTGCTACTCTTTGTGGAGTATAGGATGCAACAACTTCTTTTAATCTTTCATACCCAGTCGTATGCTGTTCGATAAATTGTTCATCTACTAGACCATCGGCAATCATGACGTGCAATAGGCCATTTCCGATAGCCACATCAGTTCCAGGCCGAATATCTAAATGTACATCTGCTACTAACGCAGTCTTTGTTTCTCTTGGATCAATAACAATGATCTTTGCACCCTTATCACGAGCACCCCAAATATAAGGCATAGATAATGGATGACATTCAGCTGTGTTAGAGCCTGCTAATACAAGAACATCCGCCTCTTTTATATCAGACCAAGGATTAGTAGAGCCACGATCAATCCCTACACTTTGATTAAATCCGTAAGAGGCTGAAGACATACAGTATCTTCCGTTATAATCTATATTTTTCGTACCTAAGCCTATTCGCGCAAATTTCCCCATTATGTAACACTTTTCGTTTGTCATAGATGAGCCACTATAGAGACCGAAAGCATCTTTTCCGTATTTCCCTTGAATGTCTTGAATTTTCGAAGTGACTAAATCTAATGCTTCATCCCAAGTCGCTTTCACGAGTTGCCCATTTTTACGAATAAGCGGATGTAAAATTCTTTCACGATGTTCAGCCTGTCTGTATGCAGCAACACCTTTCGGACAAAGACGTCCACCGTTCATAGGGAAATCATAGCGCGGCTCAACACCTACGACCGATTGATCCACAGTTTTAACACGGATATTCATCCCACATTGCATACCACAAAAACAGCAATGGGTCGAAATTAGTTCCTCACCATCACGAGTGATAGGCTCATAATTTCGTTGTGAGTAGTTTTCGTTTTGTATATGAGACATATTAATCTCCTTTCTGTAAGCCGTTTCTTCCGTTACTCTCTAAAACTAAATTACTATGTTCTAGCTTGATTTTTGCATTATATCCACCGAGTCGGTGACTAACCCTTCTACATTCAGCGCACATATCAGAAAAATGATGTTCAGTATTATCAATAGGTAGTGGTAAATGTCGCTTTTGCAGAGTTAATTGTACGTCACTAATTTGGGTTTTTGTCGCATATTCTCGCCCACATTTGACACAAGGCTTTTGTTCCTCCATTGCATGATACATTGGTACTACGACTGCTAAAAATCTAAGCGGTAGATGCCAAAATTTACTGAAAGGAAAGTAAAGTAAAAAAACAATGACAGTAACTTGATGAATAATTGCCATCCCCATGTAAAAGAAACCTTCCATCCAAATGGCTGAAACAGTTAGTAGAGAACCAGTTATTGAAATAGCAATGAGTAAAATTAATGGAAAGAAGTCGTACTCTTTTGATTGCTCCACCAATTTCTTTTGGTCCGTTACACGTCGATACATAGCCATCCCACAACCAATAATGACTGCAATGCCAGCCCAGTTTAGTCCGTGATAAATAATGATAGCGATAATAGAATCTGCTGGCATGCGAAAAAGTGGTATACCGAAAAATACGGCTACATATGTTTTCGTTCCTTCTAATTCAAAATGAAGCCAGTTTAAAACGAGGGCAAAAGTAATACCAAACGATATAAGTACCCCCCAGGAAATGAACATATGTTGTATCCAACGATAATAAGAGCGGCTTCGAATAAATTTTTGCTCCCCTATGTTCGAATACAAAGTCTGCAAAACAAACTTTAAGCCTTTTGGACTTAACATCATTTTTATTCCTTGCTTCCAAAGTCTTCGAGTTGGTGGTCGTAAAGTCCAAGATGTAATCCGAATTGTTAATAAAACAAAACAAACAATTGTTGCCCACAAGTATCCATATAGTGCTAAGTCAACATATCCTAATCTTTCAGAACCGAAATAAACAGAAAAGAATACAAGTACTAAAACGATAAATGAATTTCGCGCAGCCTTTTTTGTAAACAAAAAGGATTCTTCATACGGATAGTAATTCATAACGATGCCCCTTCTTCTTATCTATGTTTGCTGTTATTATTCCAATTTCTTCTTTTAAAATACGATATTTTAATAGGTTTAATTGATTCTAATGAATAGTTAACGACTTTTAATAAAAACTAAACTTATTAATTTTTCTTGAAATAAGCAGTAAACCGCTAATAATGGATAAGGGGCATTTAACATGAGACTAACAGAATGGAATCCAAGTGATCCAATATTTTGGGAGAGGATAGGGAAGAAAATAGCCTATCGAAATCTTATCATTTCAACTTTAGCACTTCATTTAGCATTTTGTATTTGGCAAATGTGGTCTGTAATGACTATAAATTTAGCGAGTGTAGGTTTTACTTATACTACAGATCAAATGTTTACACTAACTGCAATACCAGCGTTAGTTGGAGCTGTACTTCGCCTTTTTTATTCTATAGCGATTACGTATTTAGGTGGACGTAATTGGACGGTTATTAGCACGATTGTTTTAATAATTCCAGCAATAGGAATAGGACTAGCGATACAGAACCCAAATACTCCGTTCTTTACGATGGCGATTCTTTCTGCTCTTTGTGGGGTAGGAGGGGCTAATTTTGCATCTTCTATGGCGAATATTGGTCCATTTTTCCCGAAAGACAAGCAAGGAACAGCTTTAGGAATTAACGGTGGGATAGGAAATCTTGGAGTAAGTGTTGTGCAATTTGTAGCTCCCGCTGTAGTAGGGATTCCGTTATTTGGAATGTTGTTAGGTGGGCCTCAAAAGATGATGTCTGAAAATGGTACCGAATCAATTTGGTTACAAAATGGTGCATTTATTTGGGTTATACCTTTAGTAGTTATTTCTATCTTTGCTTTTTTTGGTATGAACAACCTACCAGCGCCTAAAGTCTCACTATTAGAACAAGCTCAAGTCTTTAAAGGAAAACATATGTATTTAATTACAATTCTATATATTATGTCATTTGGTTCGTTTATTGGTTACTCAGCAGCTTTTCCTCTATTAATAACAAAACAATTTCCTGAAGTAAATGCGCTTCAATTTGCTTTTTTAGGACCTTTATTAGGCGCAAGCTTTCGCACGGTAGGAGGGTATTTTGCTGACAAATTTGGAGGGGCAATTGTTACTTTCATTGCAGTTATTATCATGGTGTTTGGAACGGGTGGTGTTGTTTACTTTGTAGGGGAAAATACAAGTAGTTTTTTAGGATTTTACCTTATGTTCATGATTCTCTTTTTAGCTGGTGGAATTGCAAATGGATCTATTTTTCGTATGATACCTATTATATTTGGACCGAAAGAAACACCCGCAGCAATTGGTTTTAGTGCCGCAATTGGCGCGTTTGGTGGATTTTTTATACCAAAATTATTTGGCTGGTCATTTGAATGGTTTGGTGGTTCTCAATTTGCTCTTTACGTTTTCATTTCTTACTATCTTTTATGTGCCATCATATTGTGGATTTACTACGCGAGGCCGGGAGCGGAATTAAAATGTTAGATCAAAAGCTCGTACTGTAACCCATTTGTAACCCCTTTTCATTATAATAAATTTTCATGATATGAAAGGGGTTGGTTGTATTTTATGACAGTAAAAAAAGGGTTGTTTGTACTTGTTTCGATGATGTTGTTGTGTGCATTCATGGTGTATCCGATTCCCGCTAGTGCTACAGGCCAGTTTCTATCTGGCTCTTTTGGAGGGAAACCGTATAAATTATATGTACCTGATCAATATGATTCAAGTAAGTCTTATCCTTTATATGTCATGCTTCATGGGTGTACACAAGATGCCAATCAATTTGCTACTGGGACACAAATGAACCTTCTCGCGGATGAGGAAGAATTTCTAGTACTATACCCAGAACAAACATCATCTGCAAACTCCAATAAGTGTTGGAATTGGTTCGAAATAGCTCACCAATCGCGTGGTAGTGGTGAACCAAGTGTTATTGCAGGTATGGTCAATCAAGTAAAAAATAACTACTCTATTAATGGTGAAAAAGTGTATGTTTCTGGATTATCAGCTGGAGGTGCTATGAGCGTTATTATGGGGGTTACGTATCCGGATATATTTTCTGGTATAGGAGTTGGAGCTGGTCTTGAGTACAAAGCTGCTACTTCAATGATTAATGCATTTACTGCGATGTCAAATGGTGGACCAAACCCTCAAAATCAAGGAAGAATTGCGTACGATGCGATGGGACAATATGCAAACCCCATCCCGGTTATCGTTATTCATGGTACTTCTGATTACACTGTTGCCCCTATAAACGCAGACCAGGTTATTAGTCAATGGGCTGTAACGAATGATCTGGCACAAAACGGACTAGAAGACGGTTGGATTGATGATCAACCTGAAGCTATTACGAATTTATCGGTACCTGGAGGAAGAAATTATACAGTTAGTGACTATGAGACTCGAGACGGAAAAGTATTCATGAAAAAGGTTGTCGTTCAAAACATGGGCCATGCCTGGTCAGGAGGCAGCTCCCAAGGAAGTTATACAGACCCTCAAGGACCAAATGCAAGTAGAATGATGTGGGATTTCTTTGAAACATTTAGCAATGATGAAGACGAAGATGCTCTAATTACTAATGCAACCCCACCTGGAGGAATATACTCAGCTCCGATTACAGTAGAACTTCATACAAATAAACCTGCCACAACTTTTTATAGTACGGATGGAACGACACCAACAACTAATTCTGATGTATACACTTCTCCAATAACGGTTACACAAAATACTACGATAAAATACTTTTCTGTCGATAGTGATGGAAATACGGAAGAAATAAAAGAAGAAATATATGTGATAGATGAGGATAGGGTAGACCCTCCGCCTAATGAGGCTATTCATATACCGTCTATTTGGAGTGAAGATGGCTTTGTAGGCCAGTTTTCTGCTGATGGAAGAGGAAGTGGGGATATTAAAGTCGGAGATAAGGGAATGTATAATACGGACACATATAGAGGCATTCTCTCATTTGACACAAGTATGCTATCTTCCGAAACAATTTCCTCAGTAAAATTAAGAATATATATTAAAAGTCAGCAAGGATCAGTTTCCTCTATAAATATAGATATGAAAAATGGTTATTTTGGCAGTACGTCTTCAATAGAACAAGGAGACTATAGTGCTGTAGCAACAATAGCAAATGTAACTAGTTTTCAACCAACTCAAACTGAATATGTTGAAATAATGCTGCCAACAAGTTCTTTAACTTCTATTAATAAAAATGGTAAAACACAATTTCGGTTAAAGGCTGTTACAGTTCCAGGATTTCCTTCTAATGTTATCGAGTTTTATGGAGGGGAGCATGTACAGTTTACACCGAAGCTTATTGTAAATGATATAGATTAGGAAAATCATATAGTAAAACACCACCTCTAACATTATGAGAGGTGGTGTTCTTTTTTTATAGAAATATATAGATGGAGCATAGCGGGATCGAACCGCTGACCTTTTGGCTGCCAGTCTAAAGTATTAAATATGAAAAGTAAGTAATAACTAGGAGAATCCCTGTTGCTACAAGGTTTCAGTCCGTTTGCTTCTAGTTTAATTATGATGATTTTGGATAGTTGTTGACGGATTTAGTCAACAATCCGTCAACAACCTTTTATTTTGCTTCTCGTTTCATAAAAATACTATCTAATTTATTTGCAGCCTCTTGATCTGCTTTCTGTAGAGCATGACCATAGGTATCCATAGTAATACGAATATCGGCATGACCAAGTCTTTCAGAAATTATTTTAGCATGAACCCCTTGATTAATTAATAACGTTGCAGACGTGTGTCTAAGATCATGCAGACGAATAAAACGTACACCTGCATTACTTATAAAGCGTCTCCACCAGGTAGTAGGAGTAGTTGGATAAAAATGAGTACCATTTTGGTTACAAAATAGCCACTCATGTTCTTTCTCAGTCCAAATTTCTCCTAGTTGTAGTTTTTCTTTCTTCCAATGAAGGTGATATGCTTTTAGTTCTTCCATTACGGAAGGAGGTAAAGAAACTACACGTTTGGATTTTCGAGACTTTGGACTTTTGATAGTTGCACCGATCCTACCCTTAACTACAACCTGTGTAATATTAATAGAATTATTGTTAAAATCAATTTTTGACCATTCAAGCCCTAATAACTCACTTCTTCTTAATCCAGCTGCAAGTGCTAATGTTAGGAAGATCCTCCAATGAAATGGTTGATTTTGTGCTGCTTTGAATAAAGCTTCAACTTCATCTTCATCATAGACATTAATTTCTTTATCTACCATATTATTTTCTTTTGGCTTTTTTACATCTGCAACGGGATTATTCTTGATGATTTTCCACTCTACAGCGCGTTGAAGAATGTTTCTGATTGCCAAATAAGTCCCCTGTTTAGATCTAACAGAAATGGGTTCATTTTTTCCATCTACCCTCTCCATATTATCTAATAAATGAATTATATGAATTGGAGTAATCTTATCGATTCGTAAGTGACCGATATTTGGTATGATATGGTTTTTAATTTGAGATAAATAGCTTGAGAGAGTAGTTTCGGAAAGCTCTTTATCTGCATACTTCTTTTCCCACTCAGTTATAAATTTCTCCAAAGTCATTTTTTCTGGAGCAATATAGGCACCAGCTTCTACTTCCATTTTGAACTTTAACAATTCATCATTTAGGTAATCTTTTAGTTTCTTTTTCGTTTTTAGAAGTGATTCATCTTCTATTTTAATTGTTCTAGTGCGCCTTAAACGTTTTCCCTTTGAATTATATCCTGCTTCAACAGTTAATAAGAATGAATTTTTGCCACGCTGTTGGAAACTTGCCATTTTTTTCATCCTTTCATATAGGTTGTTTATAGGAACTTATGTTCGGTTTTTGTGTGAAAAAATAGGTATCCATATTGCAGATGCAATAGACACCTATGGTGAAAGAGGAAATATTAAGCTCCTTGTAAAAGTATTAATTCACTTTCATAATCTTCAACATCTTTTCCGTCACTTTCGATCTTTCTACAGAACATCTCGAAATCACCGGTATGAATATCTATGATGTTTATCCGTTGATCTTTTGATTGAAGGTATGAAAGTGTTTGTTTTACTGTCTTGTCCTCATTTAATTTATCTGTACTATCGTATAATAAGTGAAATCCTAAATCATCTTGCATTACATTTGTAATAGTGTTTATTTTTGTAAACCAATTTGTAAAATGATCTTTATTAGATGGAACAGCCTGCATAAAATTTAATACGCCATTTTTGTATACAAAGTCTATCAAAAAGTGCATGCTCTCAACGTTTTTAATCGGAGTGAATTTAACGTTAGGCTTTACTTTTCGATCAATAAGTTTTCTTTCATCGAAATAATTCCTCACATATTTTTTGGTAGTAATTTGTTGGTAATCATCACGGTTAATAAAATCGCTACCAATATAAGCAGATAATAATTGATTAAATAATGTATCTAAATTGTTAGTTAAAGCAAACGTAGGTTCTGAAGCTTTAAAATCCGGTGGGAATTCTTTGGCTAATTCTAATAAAAAAGTATGTGTGAATACGTTAGGGATTAGTAGATCATTACTATTTGGTAATTTTTCTAAATAGTATTCAAAATATTCCTTTTGAATTTTATACGAATCAAAATTAACTTGGTTACTTAAAATACCTCTTAATTTAATATTTCCCGTATCAAGTATGAAGTGTCTTACAGAACCTGAATCAGGTTGATGAATAATGACTCCAACATTTAATACTTCACCTTTTACTGAGTTAGGATAATATTGAATTACAGAGTACCAGTACGGCTTTCTCTCCACTCTAATTCACCTCCTGTGTAACTTTCAAAAGCCCTATTCATTGCTAATTGGTTAATCAATACCCTAATAAATTCTTTTTTCTTTAGTATATATTGTTTATAAAAGGATATTTGGTTAATTTTATCTACATACCATTCACCAGGTATATTATTAAACCATCCATCTATAATTGAAGTATTTATATTTTCAATTTTCTTTACTACATCCATAAATGAATGATCAGATGGATTTGAAACATCAATGTGTTGGTCTAATGCTTTAAACATAACACCTAGTCCAGATAATGGTGCGCCAGAATAAGTATGAAGATCCGATAAAACTTTTTGAACATAGCTTTTTGGATTGGCCATGTTTAATAGTTCTTGTCTTTTATTTATATCCCAACTAGGACCGTTAAAGCAATGTCCATGATCTATTGCGTAAACATATCTTTTTCCATTTTCTTTTGCAATCATTAGATTACCTTCATTTCCGAATCTATCAAAGTTAGCAGTTAATAAATCTAGTGCGATTATTTTTGCTATATCGTCTGTATTATGGATTCTTTGGAAAAATTTTTTCCACGGAGTCTTAATATAAGGTTTACCCATTTGTATTAACATTCTATACCCATTCAAAATATTGTCTTCAATATTTTCGATAAACCCACTTGCAAAATGGAACCCTACCGAATACCTATGTTCAAACTTTAATGCTGGGGCATTTTCAATAAATGCTTGATCAATGTTTGCAATAACACAGTTAGGGACCTTTATATCAAGGTATTTACAAATATTATAAACTAATACTTCTTGAATAAACATACTATCCCAAAACACCCATTTTTGAATTCTAGGGTCATATACATTTTGGTTCTTTAGAATATATGTATTACCGTCGCTCCCGATTACTTGGATTGGTTTACTCATCCCTGGCTTATCGTCACCAAGTTCCTTTAGAAATGCATCTATTTCTATAATGTTCACCAATACTCTCCCACCCCTTTACGTAAGCCTTTTGTTTTCTTATATAAAACCTTTCATTTCAAAGCCTTTACTAAATCCACTCAATACTCCCTAACTTACCATTAACAGTTGCCCCAAACCCATCAACACGACGGTTATATATAAGTTCCAAGCGGTATCTTGCAAACTCTTCCGTAACGATAAAATAGTCTGCAATATCAGAAATCATTATAGCCTCATCTGCTGCTGCAACAAAAACGTTCTTTAGAAACTTAAAGGGCATAAGTAAGTATGCTGCCATCCTTCTTGCCTGTGCTTCGGTCTTAGCTATAAAACTACTATTCATTGAAACTTGTGAAATGTGGTGGGAATAGCAATGGCTAAACTCTTCAGCTAAGATTATCTTTTTCTCGATTGGATCCAAATCAGGTTTAAGGTAAATAACTCCGCGTCGGCCACTTTCTTTTGGGAACGACATAGCCTTAATCCCATCTTTAATTTCTCCATAATAGAAGTGCTTGTCCAATGGTTTAATCTTTACTCCATACTTCCAGCATATATCGTACATATCTATCTCATCTGGATTGGAAAAATTGAAATGAGATAGTACTTTATTTGCTCTTTCTTCCCACCAATCACTTGTGGTTCTTTGTAAGATATTACTTATCTGCATAAATTTCTCATTCCTTGGTGTAATAAAAACTACCTATTTTACGGGTAGCTTTTAATCTTCAATAATATCGTCGTGATCATCATCTTCTTCAAGGTCCTTCTTGATGAATTCCCACATCTTAATAAGTTGCTTAATTTTTTTCTCAGGTGCGTTGGCTAAATCATGAAATAGGACTGGATGTTTTTTTATTTCTTCGAGGACTTTTAGGTCCTCAGGAGTTAATAATTGTTCATTAGATGTTTTATATGTAGCCGTTTCTTCTTTAATTACGTCTGTCCTACCAAGTAAGTAGTCAGTACTTGTCTCATATAAGTCTGCAATCCTAGCTAACATTTCTTTATCAGGAGTTCTTAGTCCGTATTCCCAATTTGCATATGTCGATACAGTTTTCATACCTAAACGCCTAGCAACTTCAGTTTTAGACCATCCTTTATCTTCTCTTAATTTTTCTAATATTTTGGGTGTTCTATCGTACATTCAAATACACCTTTTTCTAAGTTATTAAAATAATTTTATCATGTTTTACACAGAGAATATAAAAAGTTACACAAAAAGAATAAAAATTAGTTGACTTACACAAAACGAGTAATGTATTATTAATTCAAGGGTTACACGAAACGAGTAACGGAGGTGAGGAGATGACTTTAAAAAAACTTAGAGAAGTTCGTATTTCTCAAGGGAAATCACAAACATTTATGGCAAAAAAACTCGGCTATAAGTATGCAAGTGGATACGCTAATATTGAAATGGGGCGTACAAAGCCGAGTTTAGAAAAAGCTAAAGAAATATCAGAAATTTTAGGCGTTGAAGTAAATGAGCTTTTTTTTGACAAAAAGTTACACATATCGAGTAAAAATACAAATACAGCTTAAGAAAAATATCTTATTTAAATTGATTGGATTTAAGAAAATAATTCAGCGCATCAACATTTTTAGCTGAACCCGTAAATTCCTTATCTAATTTGGTAATAACCCATTCTTCTTTATATTCGGAGTGTTCATGAATTTGGATATGAATCTCTTGAGTGGTTAATCCAGTAGCAACAAAAGCAGCATTTTTTAATACAGGAATGGCGGTTCCGATTGTATTTAAAAAAGCTAGCATCGAAATATTTTCAGTTTCTGGTGCACTCAAATCGTAAGCAATTAGATATATTGGCATTTTATTTCGGTACCTTTCAATTTTTTACACACTGACTAGGAGGTGATTTAGTTGAATATCGAACAGAAAATAAATGATATCCGAGACCAAGTTACAATGCTCGGAAAAGAGGTCGCCGAGTTACAATCGACGACAAAATTTCCAGAGTGGATACATTTTAAAATAGGAATTTCAACTATCGAAGGTTTCCCTTACGATAACGAATTTTGGGTTAGCAGAATGGCACCAGGTGTTTCTGATTCAAATGAATAGCTCACAAATGACCTTGAATCCATTCAATGTGTTCACCCTTTAACCAAGCAGCTCGTTCATCGTTTTTATTTATTGCATAAGGAACAACAATAAAGTAATCGTTTTTATCAGCAACAGATTTTAGCCTATCACGAATTTCGGATGACATTATATCTGTCTGAACTAACCAAACAGAATCTAATGGGTTGATGCATGGACCTAACTTTTTATTCTCATCGTAAAGCGCAGAATAATTTTGCCCTTGTTTATTAAGGTCATAAGTTATTAGTTTAATAGCCATGAAGTCACCCCCTTTCTACTGTCAAAGTTCGACAAACAGGAAGAAAACACCTTCAAGGAGGTTCCAAATGGATAACATAGATGAGCTACTTCTTCAGTCATCCATTAAAACAGAAATTTTGCAAATTGCTTACAACCTTAGCCAAGACGAAACATACACGACATCAGCTGCAATTAATGATTTATTAAAAATAATCGATAAACACGATTTATAGGAGGTGAAAGCAATGCCTAAGAAAACGCTAAACGTTCAGGATGTTGCAGAATATTTAGGTGTTCACTCTGACACTATTTACACCATGGTTAGACAAAAACAAATTCCACACTTTCGTGTAAGGAGACGAATCCTATTCTCTATTGAAGCAATAGATGCTTGGATTAGGGACCAAGAACAAAAAGTACTGGAGGAAGCAATTTGATGAATAAAATACCTTCGTCCTTATTAAACGATCGGTACTGACGTAGTGTAATTCACTTATTTAAAAACCATTACAAGCTACAGCAAGTGTTTACTACAAAATATTTTGATTTAGCAGAAGGGACCATAAAAACTGGTCTCCTTAGAAAAGTATCAGGACCATGGTCCGACAGTGAGAAATTCATGTTAAAACTAGCGCTTCATTTATTCAATGAAAGAAACAAAGTGAATCTTGGTGATATGGACTACCTAGATGATTCCAACAAGAAACTAGCAATTGAAGCAATTAAATTACGCTACATGTAATTACTTCGCCCTTTTATAAATTGACAAGCATATACGGAGGTCGATCATATGAACCAATTAGTTTTTGTAACAAATAACCAACTTGTAACAGATAGCCTTATGGTTGCAGGTGTTTTTGGAAAAGAACATAAACACGTAAAACGTGATATTGAAAATCAAATTTCTAAATTAATTGAAGCTGACGAGATTGAATTTATTAAGTCCAACTTTGGGCGTATTAATTATCAAGATTCTAGAGGAAGAAACCAAGAAAAAATCAACCTAACAGAAGAAGCTTTCACTTTGGTAGCAATGTCGTATGTAACTCCGGAAGCTATGAAAATGAAAGTTAGGTTTATCAATGAATTCAAAAGAATGCGTGAGCATATCGAAAACAATAAGGTTGTCCCATTATCAAAAGACCAAGCGCTTGTAACTGTATTAAGGACTACTGCAGACCTTGTTGAGGGTCATGAGTCCATTGTCAAAGAACAGAATGAACTACGAAAGCTAATCACGGATGTCAATTACAAAGTAGAAGAACAAATTACTTTAGATCACGGTGAACAACGTCGCCTGCAGAAGGGTATTGCGACAAAGGTTTACGAGCTGTGCGACGATCCACAAAATAGACCACAGCTATTTCGCGAATTACACCGTGAAATAAAAGACAGATTTGGTGTTGCCAGTTATAAAGATTTAAAACGAAAGGAACTCCAGACTGCATTGAGATACATAGAAAACTGGATTCCAAGAAAAGTGTCCTAGGCAGCAAACCACTGCTGCCTAGATCTGAAAGATTACTAGTTTCTTCATATAAAAATTTTAAGAGGTTTTAGTAGGATAGTCTGTCCAGTTTTTGCACATGTGCAGATACTGCACGAAAAGGGAGGTGATTTCGATGACATTCGGAAAAATCCTCCGCCAAGTTAGGATTAAAGCGGGATTAAGTCAAGAGGAATTGGCCGAGAAGATATATCTATCTCGAAGCGCAGTGTCAAGGCTAGAAAATGACAAACTTGAATTGAAATTAGCTGATGCGATTAGGTGGTTTCAGGTAACACGGGCACCGGAGGCAGTTGCAGCAATGTTGTGTGGAGTGGATGTAAATGCATTAGCTCAAGCTTTAACTATGTTGGTAGGAGGAATGATTATATGGGGCTAAACAAAAATGATTTTTTAGAAAAAGATGTTCAGCAAGCTTTATCAGAATATAGAGCTGCTTGGTCTTGTATCAGTCGTATTGAGGAAAAAATAGCAACTGGAGATTTGAAGGAAGTAAAACTTACTTGTGTTGATTTAATAAATTCCGTTCGAGAAATCGAAAAGTTAAATAGCAGAAAAGAACATCATGATCGATTATGTGAAACGGTAGAAGAGTTCGCTAAGCGAGGAATAGATTTATCCATAGTTAATAGAGTTGTTTCATAAGGAGGGACAAGCATTGGTAATCAAAGTTAAGCATTGGCTATCACTTACTAGTTTTGAGAAGCAAGTTATCTTAAAAAGTTGCACAAAAAAAGCAGTGAGCTAAAGGTTCGAGCTTTAACTCACTGCACAGATATTAGGTGTAATTAAATACTAACATAAGAAAATATGTTCGGCAAGTTTTGTCTTGCCGTCTTGACTAGGAATGTTGAGGAATTAATCCCATCCCTCTTTATTGATCTGGTTCTCTTCATTCCTGGTTAAGACAGTGTGACAAAGCACACTAGAAAGGAGGATACATGTTAAATCAAATAAAAAAATGACCCGTGCTGGAACACGTGTCATCGGTAATTACGGAAAAAAGCCATTAATTCATTTTATCGTAATTACCTCCAATTTTCAATGAGAGGAGATTAACAAATGATTGAATTGACTTTTAGTGGCACCAAGTTTGACCAACAAAGATTAACACGATCAGGTGGACAAATTTCTATTAAACCTAATGGAACTCCAGTTTTTCAGTTTAAAACGAAGGAACAGTTTATGAAATACGTTCAGTTAGGGAAGAAAGAGGGGGTTTCAGCATAATGAAAACAATTATCCTACACCGTTTGGATTTAAAGAATTTTAAAGGCGTAAGGTCATTTTCCCTAGAGGTTAACGGAGAAAACGCAAAAGTATTTGGTGATAACGCAACTGGAAAGACAACTTTATTCGATGCTTTTGTTTGGTTGCTTTTTGATAAAGATAGTCAAAACAAAAAGGACTTCTCTATTAAAACATTAGTGAACGGGGAAGAAGTACATGGGCTTGAACACGAAGTAGAAGCGACTTTTATAGTAAACGGTACAAAATTAACGCTTCGCAAAGTGTACTCGGAAAAATGGACTAAAAAGCGCGGGAGTGCAGAAAAACAATTCTCCGGTCACACGACAGATTATTTTATAGATGGTGTTCCATCAAAGAAAAAAGAATTTACTGATCAAGTAGCCTCGCTTGTTGATGAAGAGATTTTCAAACTACTAACTAGTCCAATGTACTTTAACGAACAGCTGCACTGGCAGAAGCGTAGAGCGACATTGTTAGAGATATGCGGTGACATTACCGAAGAAGAAGTGATTGCATCGAATAAGGACCTTGTTAAGTTACCTAATATTCTGCAAGGTCGGACAATCGAAAATCATCGAAAAGTTATAGCGGCTCGACGTGCTGAAATTAATAAAGAACTAGATAAAATTCCAGTTCGGATTGATGAAATAGAGCATAATTTGCCAAGTGTTGAAGGTTTAAATAAACAAGAGTTAGAGGTTAACATAGAAAAATTAAATGCTGAAATTGATGAGAAACAGGACTTAATTAGTAACATCCGTAATGGAAATGCTATTTCGTTAAAACAACGTGAAATTCAGGAGATTGAGTTGGAATTGCTACAAATTAAACAAGCACACGAAGCCGGTTCGAAAGACGATTTGTACAAGTTGAAAGCTCAAATACAGGAAGAGACTTCTAATATTTATTTACTAGAATCTAAACAATCGAACTTAAGGCACCAGAAGCGATTTAACGATGAGAGTATTGTTTCTATAGATACTAAACTTCAAAAGTTACGTGATGAATGGTTTGAAATAAATAACCAGGAGTTTGTGCACAACGATAATTGCGAATGTCCAACTTGTGGTCAAGATCTTCCGGAGGAACAAGTATCAGCTACCAGAGAGAAAGCATTAGCTCAGTTCAATTTAAACAAGAGTAAAAAGCTTGAAGAAATCGATGCAGCTGGTAAACGGGAAAAGGCTACAAAGGAAGGATTCCAAGAAAAAAATGAAAAACTAGCGAAAGATAACGAACTTATTGGAAAGCAGATTGCTGACAAACAGGAACGTCTAACACTGTTAAACGCTCAACTGAAAGAGTTAGAAAGTTCGGTTATAGATATCATGGACAACCCTGCTTATACATCCAAGCTCCAAGAGAAAGCAACTAAAGCAAAGGAATTGGAAGAACTTCGTGAATCTGCTCAAACAGCAATCCAAAGTGTAGAAGAAGAAATCATTACACTTCGGAATAAAAGAGTGACCTTACAAGGAGACTTAGCTAAGTTTTCAACTGTAAATCAATCACAAAGCCGAATGGAAGAATTAATGCAACGAGAAAAGGACTTAGCAACTGAATTTGAAAAATTAGAACAAGAACTTTACCTAACAGAAGAGTTCATTCGTACTAAAGTGAATTTGCTCGAGGAGAAAATCAACTCTAAATTCAAATATGCACGCTTTAAGCTATTCGAACAACAAATTAATGGTGGTCTATTAGAAACGTGTGAAACGTTATACGACGGTGTTCCTTATGGTAGTGGCCTAAACAACGCTGCACGTATAAACGTAGGGCTAGACATTATAAATACCCTATCAGAACATTTCGGTGTATCTGCTCCTATATTTGTAGACAACAGTGAGGCTGTAACGAGATTGATAGATGTAGATTCGCAAGTAATTCAGTTGATAGTGTCGGAGCCAGATAAAGTTCTTCGAGTAGAGTATCCGAAACACAAGGAGGAAATTTTGTGGCAATAGAGGCTTTTTTCACTATTGAAATAAATGGTCTTAAGGGTAGGAAACTATTTGATACCTACCCAACGGAGGACGAAATTGAAAAGGCTATAAGGGATATGTTTCCTCAAGGCTACATCTATGATCAGTTTGCTGATGAATATATTTACCCTATTGCACAAGTTAAAAAGATTTATAAGTTGAAAGAAAAGGAGTGAATCAAGTGAGTAATCAAAATCAACTAGCAATTATTCAAAAAGATATTACAGATAGTGTCAACCATAAGTTGAATGATTTACAAAAAGAGGGATTAGTAATCCCTCCTAAATACAACGCGAGTAATGCACTAAAATCAGCGTTCTTTAAGTTACAGGAAACGAAGGATAAAAGCGGCCGACCCGCATTGGAAGTATGTACAAAAGAGTCTATAGCTAATTCTTTACTCGATATGGTCGTGCAAGGTTTAAGTCCAGCAAAGACGCAATGTTACTTTGTTGTATACGGAACGCAGTTGAAAATGGAACGTTCCTATTTTGGCACACAAGCAGTTCTTAAAAGGCTTACGAACGTTAAAGATATTTGGGCCAATGTCATTTTTGAAGGTGACGTATTCGATTATGAAATTGATGGCGGACGTGAAAAGTTATTGAAGCATGAAACAAACTTTTTAAACAGGGACAAAGATATTCTTGGCGCTTATGCTGTGGTTAAAACAAATGATGATGAAGAAATACTTACTGTAATGACGCGTAAGGAAATCGATATAGCTTGGGGGCAATCAAAGACTAGCCAAGGTGTCCACAAGAAATTTCCACAAGAAATGGCAAAGCGTACGGTAATTAATAGAGCTGCTAAAGCCTATATAAACACATCCGACGATAGTGACTTACTGGTAGATGCTATCAATAGATCGACAGAAAATGAGTACGAAAACGAGCGTAAAGAAGTTAATCCAGAATATGAAGCACAAAAGGAAATTGAGCAAAAAGCAAATCAAGAACTAATAGACATTAAAAGAAGTGAGCCTTTGAGAAAACAGCCTGAAATTATAGATGTCACAGAAGGAAATCAGGCAAGTACTCAGCAACGAAATAAAGAAACGCAACAAGAGGATGTTGTTGATTCAAAAACAAACGGGCCGAATTGGTAATGATAGAAATTACAGCATTAGCTTCTAGTAGTAAGGGGAATTGCTACCGTGTTACAGACGGCCATACGCCCCTTCTTCTAGAATGCGGTATCAACTATCGGGAGATACAAAAGGGCTTTGATTTTAATATGTCAGAGGTTGCAGGGTGCTTAATCACACACGAACATGGTGACCATTGTAAAAGTATTAAAGAGGTTTTAAAGGCTGGAATCGACATTTATACGTCTTCTGGAACAGTAGACACCTTAGGTATTAGTCACCACAGAATTAAGCGTGTGAAGGCAATGGAGCAATTTCAAATCGGTACATGGTCCATACTTCCGTTCGATGTTCAACACGATGTTAGTGAGCCTCTAGGCTTTCTACTAGCTAATCAAGAGGGAGAAAAGCTTTTATTTGCTACAGATACCTATTACATCAAATACAAGTTTCAAGAGCTCACTCACATCCTAGTGGAGTGTAATTACTCCTTGGAAATACTTAATCAAAATATATTGGATGGATCCGTTCCATCTGTAATGAAAAAGCGATTATTACGGTCACATTTCAGTTTAGAAAACTTAAAAGAATTCTTAAAAGCAAATGACCTATCTAAAGTACAAGAAATATGGCTCTTACATCTAAGTGACAGTAACAGCGATGAAGCATTATTTAAAAAAGAAATCATGGAGCTAACAGGGAAGATGGTTTATGTCCCGTGAGTTAAAAGTTTCAATACCTAGTTGTTATGTATGGATTACTGAAGGTAACACAAAAAGAGCAGAACTATTCAAACGGTATGTTGCTGGTTACGTTAATCGGTACAATCCAGGTTACGAATTAGTAAAAATATCAGGTATGCAAGCAATTATTAAACCTAAAAACGACCCAAGATAGTTAGGAGGTTTTTCCTTGCAAGGGTACATCAAGGACTTTAGGAAAGAACTAGAAAGCTCCGTATGGATGATGCCCCCTCTCTATCATAGGACATGGCAATATCTCAAATACAAAGTCAATCATCAAGATAATAGAATTCCAATGCGAGACGGTACCTTTTTAACCATAAAAGCTGGTCAGCACCTTACTTCGGTAAGGGATATTGCAAAAAATATCGGTTGGTATGAGGGGGTGAAATGGCAAGAGCCTAACCCAAAGACAGTCTCGACTATATTATCTTGGCTAGAAAAACAGTCCATGATTAGCATAGATAGGGGTAAGGGTAACAGGCAATACACACTAATAACGTTGATAAATTGGGAATCTTACCAGTCAAATAACGTTGAGGGTAACAGTGAGGTAACAGACAGGGAACACCTCGTGGATATAAACAAGAATGATAAAGAATGTATTAAGAATGATAAAGATATTGCTGCTGCCACTAACGCACATGCGACAGAAGACAGTGACGGGGTGCCTACGACCGACCCATTGCGTGGTGATCCAGTGCCGTCTGGAGAAATATCACATACTTCTGAGCAAGCAATTAAAGTTCTTCTTGATCGTTTTATACAACTTAGAGCATATGGCTTTGACTTCTCCCCAGCGGATGAACGAGCTGCATATGAAATATTAAACGCGAACGTCCCAATTGAAGATGCCTTGATATACCTAAAAGAACGCTTTGATAATTATAAACCAAAACACTCGAGAGACAGGATAAATAGCCTTTCATACTGTGTTGGATACATCTTGGACAAGCATCAACAAAAATTAGATTCTAAAAAACTAGCGAAAAGGAGGATACAAGAACATGGCAACCCAAAGCATGGAGGAAATCTTAAAGAGGCTGCAGTTGAAAACGAGTCAATTACAGGCGGAAGAGTCGGATGGATTAGAAAAAGCAAAGTATGACTGCCCTAAATGCAAAGATGAAACAGGTTATATTGGCTACGAAAATGGAGTAGAAGTTTGGATTCGTTGCACTTGCATTAGTTGGAGAAGAGCAAATCGTTTGATGAAAACTAGTGAAATAACAAACGAGTTTAAGAGGCTGGGCTTCCAAAACTTCGATACGGAGAATAAACCAGACGTTATCAAAGATGCTTACGAATGCTCACTTATGTATTATCAGAACTTCGAATCTATCAAGAAAAACCGCAATAATAGCATAGCGTTGTTAGGTCAACCCGGCTCAGGGAAAACTCACTTACTTATGGCTATATCGAACAATTTCATACAGAAAAAACATGTTCCAGTTCTGTATTTTCCTTTCGTTGAAGGGTTTGGTGATTTAAAAGATGACTTCGATGCGCTCGAGGAAAAGCTGGAAAAAATGAAAAAGGTAAATGTTTTATTTATCGATGACCTATTCAAGCCAGCTAGAGGAAAACCAAGAGCTACTGACTGGCAAATTGAACAGATGTATGCCGTTTTAAACTATCGTTACTTGAATCACATGCCAATATTGGTTTCATCTGAACTGTCAGTTGACGAACTATGCGACATTGATGAGGCATTAGGTACACGAATTTATCAAATGTGCCAGGACTACACAGTTGTTATTAAAGGAGATCGTAAACAGCTAAACCATAGATTAGTAGGAGCACCAAGCTAGGAGGAAAACATGAGTACATTGCTTAGACAGAAACGACAAGAAAGAAGAGATTATTTAGTTAACCAGCTTATGAGATACGGATACTTTAAAACCCCTGACGGGAAGCAACTCTATGAATTAAATCTATCAGAACTAGAGCAAATTCATATAAACGTTAAATGTAAATTTGGCAAAGAAATGTCGGGGGAGGGAAAATAAATGAACTGTCCAGTGTTTAATAGACCACTGAAAAGTCAAAGGAGCATTGAAAGAGGTATTGGTCCTGTTTGTGAAAAGAAAGCTAAGGAACGCGAAAATGAGCCTCCTGAGGGGCAACTATCCTTCGTTGAAGAGACGGTACTAGTTATTAAATAAACCACGAAAGGTTGGAGACTATGAGTCTAGAAAAAATGTTGGCAACACAAGAGCAACTAGATAACCGAATTATAGCCGAAAAAGGAATCGTTTGGACGGATGAAGAGAGATTCCGAAATACATTAGTTGCACTAGATGTTGAGTTAAGTGAATTTGCTAATGAGGGTCGCTGGTTTAAGGTTTGGAGCGATGATCAAGAGCCAAGAACTAGAGTAGGTCTGAAATCTTATTATGCTGCTCAACAAGGATTAACTAAAAATCCCCTTCTTGAAGAGTATGTGGATGCAGTACATTTCTTTCTCTCACTTGCTAATCAGAAAGGTTGGCAAGAATATTTATATCTACATGAAGAGGCAATACTTGAACTCGAGGAAAAGGGATTTGATGGTGGTATTAATGGCGTGTATTTAGAATTAAAGTCCTTCATTGCAAAAATGTCACATGATAAAAACGAACCTAACTTCTTTCTAACATATTCGAAACATGAATTTTGTTTTAGAACAGCATGGTTTCTCTTTATTGCAATCGGGATGATTCAATTTGGCTTTACATTCGAACAGATTGAGGAAGCATACTCCGCCAAAAACAAAATGAATCATGAGAGACAGGACAATGGCTATTAAACTATCAATTCCTATTGAGCCAATGGGAGCCGTAAGAATGACGGGAAGAGGAAAGTTTGTTAAACCCAATGCCCAAAGGTATCTAGCTTACAAAAGCTTTATCCAGTGGAAAGCCAAACAGCAGTTGAAGGAGAAAACACTACTAGATGGTCCAATAGCAGTAGAAATATGGTTTAAGATGCCAATACCGAAAAGTTGGAGCAAGAAGAAGCAGGTTGCAGCATTAGGAGAATATCACATCAAGAAGCCTGATGCAGACAATTTAGTAAAAGGTGTTTTTGATGCACTTAACAAACTAGCCTGGCATGATGACAATCAGGTATCTAAGGTGACAGCTATTAAACTGTATGGTGAAGTTCCTGGTATTGATATTACTGTTCAGGAGTTGAAAGGAACATGAATGTAATCATATCAGATGTTCGAACTGATTGGATGAAAAAAGAGGACAAGATAATGACATGTATGAACAGATGCTCACTGTATAGTCACTGCTCCAGTCGTTTCGGTACTGATTGCAAAAAGTTAGGTGGCTCGGAGATACCGAAAATAAGGCAAGAAAGAAGGTATAGGTATGCTACAGGGTGTTTGCGTAAAGGCGGATAGTTCAGAGCTCTTGAAGAATGGAGAGAGGTATTACCTCTTTCCGAACGGCCCTGAACATTATTACGTATCTAATTTCCCTAACAAAGGTGCTCACAGAGGTTGTTACCATGCTGAACGGTTTGAAATTGTTGCTAATCAAGAACTACATAAAGAAAAGCTCTATAAAGCACAGCTAGTGTACCGTGAGCAGGGTTACAAAGGAGTAAAGCTAGGAGAATATTTCCTCAGGGTAAAAGGAACACATGCTAATTTTTACAAGGATCCAGAGCTTAGTAGATTAAGAGGTTGTTTCCCATTAGATTGGTTTTCAAACTTTGAAGAAGTTACTCTAAATGATTCTCCTGAAGAAGTTGTAAGCATAGAGGAAGTTGATCTTGAAGAGATATATGTGGAATCAGAGCCAACGGAATATGAACAACTAAGCCTATTTTGAAAGGAAGTGAGTACATGTCTCAGGATAACAACTCACAACTAGAATGGCAGAAGCAAGTGTTACGAGAAGAATTGGTAGAATCGGAGAGTTTCAATGAGCTTAGAAAAAGTATCACTGATAGAGTTAGTCAAACTATGCCAAAACGAAAACGAAGAGGCGCTGCAAGAATGGAAAAGACGTTGGGAAAATGATTTTCCTAAAATGGGGAGGGATGAATCATGAACACGGAAGAAAATTTCATTCTAGAGATAGGTCAACTACAAAAAGGTGACTGGGTAGAACTATCACAGATTAGCCTTGGTTATAATCCAAAGGCTAAAGGGTCAGTAGGATTTGTTTCAGTTGTAAAGGAAGATGAAAATATTGCAAAGGTTGTTTTTCTAAAGCATGGAAATGGATCAAGAATTAGAAGAGTGGAATGGGTTGATATAGAAAACCTCTCCAAAGCAGAACCTTCACTGGAAGAAGTCGATTTACACGTTCTTATCGATATAGCACTTGATATGAACGACCAAGAGTGGTTCATGGAACTAACGGAACGCTTACCAAAGGAGTTGGTTGGCTGGTGAAGATAAAAGCGGAATTAAAAGCAGAACAATATATGGCGTTAGCGGTTGGAGGACTATTACGTGAAGGTATGAGTGTTACTGAAATAACAGCATTTGCTAAAGGATGCGCGGAGAAATTTGAAACTGATAAAAAGGTAGAAAAATTGCTTACTAGTGTTAAAGATAGAGACCCTTCTTACGAAGTTCAGGGCAACTTGATAAAAGCCGATTTTGGTCTAAAGAAATGATTCGAGAGAGTGTGTGCTCTCTCGAAATTAAGAACTAATCTGATCGAGTGTGGATAATAGTTTATCAAAATATGGCTTCACTATAAAACCATTCGCACCAAGACCTTCTGATTCATCAACAAGTGATTCGTAGCTTAGTGAAGAGCAAATAACGACTTTAGAACTTGGATCTTGTTCTTTTATCTTTTTTAGAATTTCTAGTCCACTCATACAAGGTAAAGTAATATCCAATAAAGTTATATCTGGACTAAATTCTTGAAGCTTTTCAATAGCTTCCTGGCCGTTAGAAGCTTCTGCAATTATTTGATAATCACCTTTTTCGACTAGCCTTTTAAGTAATTTGCGCATAAATTTGGAGTCATCAACTATAAGAACTTTTTTCATAAGAACCACCTTTACTAAATTAGGCAAATTAGAAAAGGCAAATATAATTACAGGACATGAATACCTGGCAACCCGGCCGCCATGACAAATAAATGTTTTAGGCCCGTAGCTTTGCGTCTTTTACTTTCGTAAAATTTGCCTCTAATAGTCTATCGACATAAATGTAGAAATTTGTAGAAAAATGTAGAAATAATATCCGTTGCAAGGGATTTAAGAAACCTTTGACCAAAATTGCGACATAAAAAGACCACCGAAAAAGATGGACTCTTATAGAGATTTTGATTTCGTAATTATAAAATCAGTAAATAATTTAACTAGTATTGAAACCAGTAGTAAAGTTAGAAAAGAGTAAAAGTAATTCCAGGTATGGAGTTTGTAGAAGTCAAAATAAACGAATATCGGTATTCCTACAAAAGATAGAATTAAAAAAAATACAGTTGTTGTTATCAAATAAATTTTCCACTTTCCAAATGTCTGATAAAACAAAGTAATTATTACAGGTACAGTCAAAAAATCTACTGCATTCATTGTTTTTAGAGCCGTGATGAATTGGTGTGGATAACTCCACCATCCATAAAAGCTTCCAAGTTCGTTTACTATTCCAACCAAGATAAATGAGAATAGGAAAGCAATGGTGATAATTTGAATTCTTTGCTTATCCATGAAAAGTATTAATAAAACTAAAAATAACAAATTTATTATTACTATAAACCACCACTGCCATGAGAATAAATCGTGGTTTACCCAGTATTCTGTTTCAATTCTATTTGCTTGCTTGTTAAGCTCTTGTAATTGTTCAAACATTTTATAACCTCCTACAATTGAATTATTTCCAATATTGGAATATAAATACATATAATGGAGGAGCAAAAAAAATTAATTAATGCGCAGTTCTAGAAAAAGGTGAAGGAGGAATACTAAGTGATTGGCAAGGTTAAGGTTTGGTATATGACAGAAGAACAACGACTTGAATATATAAAAAAGCATCCAATTAAGCCAACCGAAAGACCAAAGGGGACGTCATACTCTGATTTGAATTCCTACAGTGAAAGAACCAGAATAAGGCATGCTGGGAATCGAAAAAAGAGACGAGCATAAATAAATCCATTACTCACCAAACTGTAAACGAGGTGATAAACATGGATTGGGTTAACAAACTAGAATTAACAGAAATTAAAGTCAAGGTAATCAATATGATACTAAACCAAGAAGATAGGCATTATGAAGAACATCCAGTACAACTTAAAGAGGATTTAATAAAACTGGTAGCAAAGATAGAAGCTCTAGAGCCTACAGTACCAAAATAAAAAAGCCAGGATTTCTCCTGACCCAACCAACTCAATTATAACATTAGGAGGGGTCCTGGTGAACGGAAAATTAACGGCAGAAATAGATCTAACAAATAATAAAAAAATGTATGTGATAAAAGACGGTAGATTAATAGAGCATGACCTTCCTGATTACGGTGAAATATCTGTTGTTGTACTTGGCGGGAAGGTTGATCGTTTAGAAACGACAAACAAGAGAAAGATTTGATTTATTACTAGCTCACTCTTTGCTTCTGATATTTAATTATTAATTTATCAAGTTTTTGACTACATGAAATGGTTCTGTTGTCACCCAAACCGAATTGTGATGCTAAGGTTAACATATTCTTTCTTACGTAATAAATTTTTTTCATTAAATCGTTTAAATTATCGCTATTTTGCATAATAATTATACTCCTTAAAATATACAAAAGTAATGGTGGGAATAGTCCAAAAGAATTATTGCATAACACCTAAGATAAAAGATAGGCATTCGACAAAACTAGTTATTAAAGTACTTTTTATTACAAAATAAGAGTTTTATTGCCTAACGGAATAACCGAGGGCACTAAATGAGCGCAATAGCGTTTGTTTGGTGCTCTTTATTTTATAACTGGAGGTATGGATATGAGATTAGAAAGCATTGAAATTAACCGTAGTACAAATAGATTAGAAATTGATATAATGGAACTAAAAGGAAGTTTCGCCATTGTAATTTGCGATGGCAAGGCGAAGATAACTCATTTACCGGTGCATGGTGAGACAAAGATAATTACTCACCAGGGGAAGGTCAAGAGGGTCAAGTTTGATGAGGGGGAAGAGTTTTGAAAAGTGTTTTTCGAGAGTTTTTTAATAATGAAAAGGTAAATTTCAATAATCTAGATGAATCAGTACTAATTGTTTTCGATACTAACATTTTGTTAAATATTTATAGGTTTTCCGAATCAACACGTAATACATTTCTAGAGGCTTTGGACAAAGTTAAGGAAAATATTTGGATTCCCTATCAGGTTGGTTTAGAATTTCATTTGCACAGGCGCAAGGTAATGGTTGAAATGGATACCATAAAAGACTTAATTATAAACGACGTCAATAATGAAACAGAAACGTTTTTAAAAGCCATAAAGTCTTCATTAGACAAGTACCCGATTAAAAGTACAGATGGGACAGAAGTAAGAAAGAAAATATTGGAGAAATTTAATGAGGAAATAAGAAAAGTCGCAACAAGTTTTAATCAAAACGAAATAATCGAATTGGATAATTTGATAAATAAGAATGATGACAAGATGTTAGAATTGGCAGAGTTGTTTGAAGGGAAAGTTGGAGAACCTTTCTCCCAAGAAAAGATTGATGAGATATGCAAAGAAGGAGAGGTTAGATATGAAGAAGAAATACCTCCTGGATATAAAGATAAAACAAAAAAAGAGATGACCAGGTATAATAACTTAAAGTTTGAAAATAAATACGGCGATTTAATAGCTTGGAAACAAGTTTTAGAGAAGGCAAAAAGCGATAAAAAAAGGTTAGTAATTTTTATTACAGGGGATGTAAAGCCTGATTGGTGGTATGAAATAAAAGGAAAAAAAATTGGTGCTAGAGCAGAACTGAAAAATGAGATGTTAAGAGAAGCAGGTTCTGATTTAATACTGATGAACATCAATAAATTCTTAAAGGAAACTAGTACAAAAATTAATTTAGATTTAGTAGAAACGACGAACTCTGAAGAAAATAATAGAATAAGTTTAAGAAAGAAGTCCGGCTATCGCTTTAAGGACTATAAAAAGATTCAAGAATTATTAAATGCTTTACAAATGAATTCTGAAGATAAATCTTATAACACAAAAGCTCTTGAAGGAATAATAAATGATATAAAATATCAAGTTGATAAAATAGAATATTTTTTATTAAATAATGACGGAAGTTCTATAAATGACTTTGAGGAAATTAAAACATTAGAAGACGAGTTTAAGTACTTAAAAAGTAAATCTATTTATTTATTGGGGCATATAAATAGAAATCAAGTTACGGAAATGAACGAGGAAATTAGAAATAAAATACGTAAATTAGCTCTTGAATACAGCTACTTAGAAAGAAGATTACAAAATTTGTTATCAAGATAAAATGAAATACATCCTACCAGCCAACTGGAGGACACTAGACAAACAGTTTTTTCTGTTTGTTTGGTGTCCTTTTTTGCTTTTAATTTTATCTAAAGGGGATTTGAGGATGAATAAAAGTATAAGGGATCAATTAAAGGATTGGAAGATGCAGCATGGATTTGAAACGAAAATTAAATATAAACAGAAAAATGTAACTACCTCGAAAAAGAAGGAAGAGAAGTTGTCGGACCAGGACTTACGGGAGTTAATGGGTACCAATAGACCAACATATGCTCGAGGTCGCGGTGGAGCTTATAGACAAAAATAAAGGGGGAGAAATACTATGAACAAAAAAGAAATTGAAAACATATTGAAAGATTACCATTGGATGATTAACTCAATAAAGATATTAAATTCATCTTTAATCGATGCTGGTGAAGGATTAACAGCCCAGTATGGCGATGAAGCTGGAATGCCAAAACCCAAAGGAATGACAGGAGATCCGGTCTACCGTGAAGCTATTAGAAGAGAAAAACGTTACCAGGTCATTAGTAAATATAAAGCGAAAATATCAGTTATTCAGGGTAGATTACATTTAATAAAGGATGACAGGGAATTAGAGGTTCTTCACTGGTTGCTTGAGGGGAAGAGTTATCGATGGATTGGAGCTCATATGGGGCTTTCATTTTCACACATAAAAAGACTTAGAGACTCTATAGTTGAACAGTTATGTCAGAATAGTAGTGATGAGTGTAAAAGAATTCGGAGAATATGTTGATTGAATAATTTTGTAAAAGATATCCACTAGCTACCGATAATAATTATGGGAGGGATTAAAGTGGATATTTTATTATTGGTTTTATTATTATTGGTAAGTCTTTATTGTATTAAGTTATATAAAGATAGCTTGAAAACTAGAGAAATTAATAAAGCATTCGAGCAAGTTTCAGCAACTTTAGAGGCTGAAAGTATAGAAAAGAGTAGACTTGCAAACGAGGTTAATAATTTATCGAATAAAAATGAGGAATTCGAACATGTAATATTGCGTCAGCAAGAGGAGTTAGAATCAAGTAAAAATTACCTCAAGTACTTGCACAATAAGTTGCAAAATAGAGGTGAATTTATTACTAGTCAAATAATGTATGAAATAAAAGAATCCTTAATAAGAGAAAATTTAATCAATACTAATGATATATTTATTTTAGAAAATGTATATATATATAATTCGAAAAAAGAGAGAAATAACGTTCGTCAAATCGATCATTTGATCCTTATACCTACAGGTGTGTATGTAATTGAAACTAAATATTGGAGAGGTAAAATAATCCATGGGATATCTAAAGAGAAAAATAAAGAATATCTACCAATACTTGAATCAATGTTCCCTGAATCGAAGAAAGAAGCTGAACAAACAATTGTACTGACTAACGAAGAAAAAAATAAAGTTAGTATATCTTCATACGATAATCCTGCAACTCAGGTTGCTAAAACGGCAATTGATTTAAAGAAAATCATTGACTTAAACTTAAACAAAAAGGTATTAGTTCAAGGAATAGTTTATTTTGGATATCCTACTGATAATGAGAATTATGTATTAAATTATACTAGTAAGTCAGACGGTATTTATCCAAAAATATTTATTTCTAAAGATGACATTGAAGGGTTTTTTATTAATGAATTGTCAAATCGTAAAAAAGTGTTTACTAACGATGAACTTGCAAGAATAAATAATATAATTGAAAATATCAACAGATAACTAAAAAAGAAACTAATGGCACAAATGGCACAAAAGAAACAAAGTTGCAAAAACATAAATCAGCTTGCTAAAATGGGAGGCAGGACGGAGCGGCAATAAAAGTAATTGCTTACCGTCCTGTTTGTTATTTTCCGAAATTAAATAAAAACGGCGATATGCCTTCGGCATTGGTGATAATAAAGTACATCAATCCAGCACCACATGCTAAGGCAAATATTTTAATCAAAATATCTTCTCCAAAGTCAATCAAGGAGTCTAAAAGTCTACTTAACATAAAAATCACCTCCTGTAAATATAATACAATTTATTGGAGGATTATGAAGGGAAATATCTCCTTTTGTCGAATTCTTTCTAAAAAGGAGATGGTAAAATGACTGATCTAAAAGTTGATTTAAAAGGAGCAGTTAATGCTGTTACTACTTTTTTGGAGAATAACAAAAGAGTAATACTGATTAAGGGATATGATAACGAAGCAAAACTGAAGGCAGTTTTAATGGCATTAAATCAACAATTTTCAAAGGGAATAATTAGAACAAGCTCAATGCAAGATATAGCTGATAATATTAATTTAGCCTTAGGTAAGAAGCATTTACCTTCTAATGTAAAATCGACTGAGCTATATAAATTAGGAAACATGAAAATTAACTTTAACAGTTATACCACTCACACCAGAAATAATCCAGCAGGGAACGATAACACTTTTACCATATTTTATCCAATTCAAACCGCCTTGGATAATCCAAAGAGGTATGCGAATTTTTTAAAGGATTTAGGAGAAGTAAGGTCTAAAAAGGTAATATTAATTACAACAAATGAGTGGTCAATTAAAAATTGGGACATAGAGAATTATACAGATGAAGTGTTTTTTTACGATGTTCAAAACGATAACCCGGAACTTCTAAGAAACTTAAGGAGAAACGGGGCAATATAAAAATAATAAATGTCTTCCACAAAGGAAGGCTTTTTTTATACGCAAAACAAACAAATACCACTTGGAGGTGGGTGATTTGTAGATGGCTCGAGCGAGAAGTCCGAACCGTGACAAAGCATTTGAGATGTGGAAAGAGAGCGGTGGAAAGTTACTGCTCAAAGATATTGCAGCTGAATTAGGAGTTAAGGATTCCCAGATTCGTAAGTGGAAGAATCAAGACAAATGGGACGAACAATTGAAAGGTAACGTTACCAATGTAAAAAGTAACGTTACTAATAAAAGAGGAGCACCAAAAGGAAATAAGAATGCCGTGGGTCATGGAGCTCCGAAAGGAAACTCCAACGCAGAGACTCATGGCTTTTTTTCTAAGTTCTTACCAGAAGAAACGCTCGAGATCATGGAGCAAATGAACGAGCGTTCTGCAGCTGATTTGATATGGGACCAAATACAGATTCAGTATGCAGCTATTATTCGTGCTCAAAAGGTTATGTTCGTCACTGCTAAGGATGAGATGATAACGCAGCTTAAAAAGGCGAAATATGAATACTACCCCCGTTCAAAAGAAGAAGGCGGTGGAGTAGAGCAAGCAACAACAGAAGAAGAATATGAGTTCCAATTTGCATGGGACCGTCAAGCCACTTTCTTAAATGCCCAATCTAGAGCCATGAGTGAACTTCGTAGTTTAATAAAACAGTTTGACGAAATGGCACATCTGGATGACGAACGCAGGCTTAAACTTGAAGGTATGAAGCTTGGAATTGAGAAAACGAAAGCTGATACAGAGTTCGCTAAAATGCGCGCTTCTAAACTTCGTGGTGATAGAAAAGATACGTCAATGCTTGAGTCACTTATTGAAGGGCGTAAGAAATATGAAGAAATGATAAAGGAACGTGAGAATGATGGATAAGAACATTATTTTCAGTCCAAAACAACTAGAAGTAATTTATAGACCGTATGATTACACATTTGATGTATTAGAAGGTACCCCAAGAAGCGGAAAGACAACAGCTGCACATTTCAGGTTAGCTGATTACTACAGTTGGTGTAGAGATACAAACCATTTACTTGTTGCGTATAACCAGGAGCAAGCGTATCGATTATTTATTGATGGTGACGGAACAGGTTTAATGCATATCTTTGATGGGTTATACGATATCAAACATGATGAACACGGTTCCCATTTGCAATTGCATACGCCAACAGGCATTAAAAAGATTTATTACAAAGGTGGTGGGAAAAGTAACAGCGTGGGTGCTATCACAGGTATGTCATTGGGGAGTGTTGCATTTGGAGAAATTAATTTACTCCATATGGATATGATCCAAGAATGTTTTAGGCGTACATTTGCAGCACAAGATAGATACCATTTAGCGGACCTAAATCCACCAGCACCTCATCATCCTGTTATTAAAGAAGTTTTCGAAGTGCAAAACACTAGATGGACACATTGGACTATTCAAGACAATCCAATCATCACAGAGGAACGTAAAAAAGAGATATATGAAATATTGAGTAAAAACCCTTACCTTTTACAGCGTGACTGGTTTGGAAAAAGGGTTATTCCTTCTGGTGTAATCTATAGCATGTTCGATCTTGAGAAAAATGTTATCCCTAAATTAGAAGGTAGGAAAATCGAGATGTATTTCTCTGGTGACGGTGGACAAGGAGATGCTACGAGCATTGCTTGTAATATTGTTACGAGGCACCAAGGAAAAAAACGAACTTACGATTATAAACTTAATCGTGTTGCACATTATTACCACTCTGGTAATGATACAGGACAAGTAAAAGCGATGAGCGTTTATGCAAAAGAAATTAAGAAGTTCATCCTATGGTGTGAGAAAACATATGAGATGAGGAGAACAGAAGTGTTCATTGACCCAGCGTGTAAGTCTCTTAGAGAGGAATTGCATTTGTTAGGCATTTCAACTAGTCCAGCAAATAACAATGCTCACGACGTAAACGGTACGTCTAAAGGAATTGAGGTTGGTATTGAGAGACTTCAAAACGCTATGACTAATGAGTACTTTGTTTTAGTAGAACAAGAGAATAACGAATATGATCATTACAACTTTTTGAAAGAAGTAGGAATGTATATGCGGGATGCTAAAACTGGTAAACCAGTTGATGCTGACAACCATTCACTGGATGAATGTAGATATAGCAATAACTATTTTTATAAGAGATACGTGTTATAGATAGGGATCGGAAAGGCGGTGATGAAATGTTTCAATCACTCATTAGTAAAATAAAGGGGGTGTTGCAGAAATTGGGCTTAGTAAAAAATATTAAATCGTTATCAGATACAAAGAGCATTCCAATCGATGACCAATTCTATAAAAATATCGATATGTGGAAAGCCCTCTATCAGGGCTATTTTAGCGAATGGCACGACATTCATTACCAAACTATTAACGGGAGGAAAAAACGTCGTAGAGCCTCTTTAAACATGCCAAAAGTGTTGTCGCAGGAAATGGCCACATTAATCTTTAACGAGCGATGTGAAGTTAATATTTCCGACAAGAGCTTGGCTGAAAACGTCCACGACATTTTCAAGCAAAACAAATTCATATCGAAGTTTCAAGACTACCTAGAATTCCAATTCGCTCTTGGTGGAATGGTAATTAAGCCGTATGTAGAAGATGACAAGATTAAGTTGTCCTACGTTACTGCAGATTGCTTTATTCCTGTAGGGTGGGACAATCAAGGGATTCACGAGGCTGTGTTTCCTAATGAGATACGTAAAGGTGATAAGAAGTACACTCACCTGGAATGGCATTTGTGGGAAGGTAAAGAATATGTCATAAAAAATGAGCTCTATGTTGCTGAAAAGACAACATCTGATTTAGGGAAGAAAGTTCCTCTTTCAACGCTTTTTCCTGATCTAGAGGAAGAGGTGCGAATTAACAATTTTAAACGCTCTGGATTTGTTTATTTTAAGCCTAACCTAGCTAATCACATTGATATGCAGAGTCCATTAGGAGTTGCGATATTTTCAGCTGCGTTAGATACCCTTAAAACGTTGGATATTGCCTATGATAGCTTTCAGCGGGAGTTTGTATTAGGAAAACGAAGAATATTAATTCCCGCATCTGCAGTTAGGATGGTAATAGACGAAAATGGCAATCCGCAACGTTATTTTGATGCGGACGATGAAGTTTACCAAGCGCTTGGTGGGTCAGGGGACATGGATGACAATAAGATTCAAGACAACACGGTTGAACTTCGGGTAGAAGAGCATATTGCTGCAATTAATGCTTTATTAAATCTCCTGTCAATGCAAACAGGTTTTAGTAGCGGTTCCTTTAGCTTTGATGGAAAAAGCGTAAAAACGGCAACAGAAGTAGTTTCAGAGAATAGTAAGACCTTTAGAACAAAACAGTCTCATGAGAATGTGATTGAAGCAGGGCTAACGGAATTAATCGATGTAATTGTTCAATTGGCAGAGCTATACGATCTGTTTAGTGGTCCGAAAGATGGTTGGGAAGTAACAGTAGCTTTTGACGACTCTATTGCAGAGGACCAGACAGCCGAAATTAATAAACAAACTCAGCTTGTAACAAATAAGCTTCAATCTCGTAAAAGAGCGATTATGAGAATCCATGGTTTATCTGAGGAAGAAGCTACGCTTTTACTGCAGGAAATCGCTGAGGAAAACAAAACGGCAACAGCAGAAGCAATAGACTTTTTCGGAATGAATAGGGCTGGTAATGAATGAGGCCATCGGAGAATCAGCAACTAGCAATGCCGACCGTTCAAGTGTTTCTCGAGATTGAAGACCAAATATTGACTAATATAGCTAAACACATAAAAAAACATAGAAGTTTATTAAACTCTCAGGATATTGAAGGATGGCGTTTATTACACTTATCTGAATTAGGTACGTTAACTCAACAGAATATCATTACAATCGCTAAAAGAAGCGGACTAGCAGTTGATGAGGTGTCCAGGCTTCTTGAAGATGTGGGTTATAAGTCTATAGCTTATGTAGACCAAACTCTTGAAGAAGCAGTTAAAAACGGGGCAGTTGTTATCCCACCAGGAGATCCAAGTGGTGTGTTTCAAAATATATTGTTGACCTATCAAAATCAGGCAACTGAAACATTTAACCTTATAAATTCAACAATGTTACAACAATCCCAACAATCTTATATAGATATTTTAAACCAAACTGTTGGAAAGGTACTAACCGGCACCAAAACACCACAACAAGCACTTAGGGAAGCGTTATTAAAATGGACTGAAAAAGGTATTCCAGCATTGGTGGATAGGGCAGGGAAAGAGTGGTCAACCGAGGCCTACATTAGTTTAGTTACTAGGTCAATGAGCAACAAAGTTTCAAATGAAATGCAGTTTTCTCGTATGGATGAGTACGGAGTGGATTTGATAGAGGTTTCAAGCCATTTAGGTGCAAGACCCCGTTGTGCACCATTTCAAGGGAAAATATATAGTCGCAGTGGTACAAGTAAAAAGTACCCTCCGCTGTCTGAAACGAGTTATGGGGAAATTGCTGGGCTTAGAGGTGTTAATTGTGGCCATGTTTTCTATGCATACGTCGAAGGTGTTTCTATAAAACGAAATGAACCTTTCGGAGTTGAAGAAAACGATGAAGCATACAAACAATCGCAAAAACAAAGATACCTAGAACGTCAAATAAGGCATGCTAAAAGAGAGTTAAATATGATGAGTATTTTAGGTGATGAAGAAGGTATCGAAATTGCAAAACAGAAAGTAAGAGAAAGACATGATAGTATGAGAGAGTTTATTCAAGAGACCGGAAGGAATAGAAGACCTGATCGAGAGCAGTTGGGTATTAAAAATCCTAATGTTGGAGGTGGAAAATTTCGCTCTAAAAAAGATAAATAAAATAAAAATATATTTATTATTCTTATAGGAATAATAGGTTTATTCTTATCTTCTATGTAGTAAAATAGTTTCATTAAATCACTAAAGGAAGTTGAAAAATGGACTATATAGGCTATTATGATGCAGTTGAAATTCTGAGTAATTATATAGATAAAATGAATGAGCTTTTAGAGTTATTGAAAAGCTTGAAAGAAAATAATTTCGAGAACTCACACGAGTTACAAATAATAAAAGAGGAACTAAGACAATATAAATCAGAGGTTTCGATATCTTTAAAACTATTTACACTGTATGATTCTAACGAATATAGTCAAAACTTTTTACTACCTGCTGTAAGTATAGCGCATGGATTCCTTAGGGAAGTTAGTGTAAGTAAAGTAAATCCTAATAGTTACAACAACATAAATTCAAAACTTCAGAAAGTGAAATACTACTTTCAGAAGTACCACAATAATTTGATCACTATTAAGCATCCGTAGAGGGTGCTTTTTATTTTGCCTTTTATCTGTACAGGCGTTAAAGAAACAGAAGGAAATTACCCAATAGGGAGGAATTACTGTGTTAAAAAAACTATGGATGAAAATTGTATTACTTTGGACTTTATTAGTTCCAAGCAAGAAGGCTAATCAGTCGCCAAAAAGAACTGAAGGAAAGTTATTACCGTTGCAATTACAGTTTTTTGCAGATGGAGCTGGAGAAGATGATCCACCACCAGCAGACCCACCAGGAGGAACTGAACCACCGAGTACAGACCCTCCACCAGCCGATCCACCTCAAACTTTTACGCAAGAGGATGTGAATAGTATTGCTGCTAAAGAGGCGAAAAAAGCACAAGAAAAGCTTCTTAAGCAATTAGGTATTGAGGATTTTGATAGTGCTAAGGATGGTCTTGCTAAGTTCAAGGAGTGGCAAGAATCGCAGAAAACAGAAGCAGAGAAGCAAGCTGAAAGATTGAAAGAGTTAGAGACAAACTTTACTACAACAAGCGATGAAAATACTTCTTTAAAAGCACAAATTAGTGCAATGAAAGCTGGAGTAAGCGCTGAATCTGTGGAAGACGTTGTAACTCTAGCAAAAACAATGGTAAATGACGAGTTGGATATGGATGCTGCTATTTCGAAAGTGGTGGAAAAGTATCCGCATTTTAAAGCTCAACAAGAGCAACAACAGGGTGAAGAAAAGAAGCCTGCTTTTTCAACAGGCCAGCATCAGAAACAACAACCATCTGAAATGGACGTATGGTTGGACGCATTTGGAGTAAAAAAATAAAAAAATGGAGTGATTTTAAATGCCAGTAAATTACGCTGAACAATATCAACAAGCAGTACAACAAGCATACTTTGGAGGTCTTTATTTCCGAGCATTATATGAAACACCTAATAACCAAATTATTAAATGGGTAGGTGCTAAAACAATACACATCCCACGTATCACTGTTGGTGGATTTATTGATGTGGATCGTGATGTTGCTAGCAGCTTTGCTCGACGCGCTGATAATGATTGGGAGCCTAAGACATTAGCTCACGATCGTGAGTTTCCTATGTTCGTGGACCCTCAAGACATTGACGAAACTAACACTGTTTTATCAATTGCTAACATCACTCGTGTATTCAATCAGGAGCAAAAAATTCCTAAATTTTGGGCAGTCGCTTAGTAATAAGTGAACTGAATCCGCTCTAATTGCTGGGAACTCCTAAAGATTTGTCACCTTTAGGACAATCAGCAGCCAAGCTATGTTATGGTGAAAGAAAACAGGAAATGGAGGTTTTCTTTCAATGGAGATGTGGAAAAGTATACCTGGTTACGACGAGGTTTATGAGGTGTCTGATAAAGGTGATGTTCGAAGCAAAGACAGACTAGTAAAAACGAATATCAGGAATGTGAAAGAAAGGCTACTTAAAGGCAAGATTCTTAAATGAGCACTCAAAAGAAGTGGTTATTACGCTGTTGACTTATCCTATAAAGGAAAAGTTAAAACTGTTTCAGTTCACAGATTAGTGGCAATAGCATTTATCCCTAATCCCAAATCACTGCCTGTGGTTAATCATAAAAACGGAATAAAAACTGATAACAGAGTAGAGAACCTTGAGTGGACAACTCACATTGCTAATCATCACCATGCGTCAGTGATCGGACTTAGAGACAATCTTGGACAGTATCAAAATAAACCCCTCCTATGTGTTGAAACGGGAATTGTTTTTAAAAATAGCGCCGAAGCAGCTAAATGGATATTGAAGAATGATCCAAACAAAACCTCTTTAACCGAATCTGGATATGAAAAATTGGCACGTATCATACGAGGGAGTGCTACTGGAAGGACACCTAAAGCGTACGGGTATACATGGAAAGATTTATAACATAGAAGGTTCAACGACTAGTAAGACCTACATCAGTAGGCATACACTCAAGCGAGTGGAAACGGGCGGCTCCAATGAAAATTGGATGAAGATATAGTCTCATCTATGTGGTAACACATAGCAGTTATCTAAGAATAGCGGGAGTAGATTAGCGACCTACTCTGAAGATATATGGAAATGGACAAGTATGCTGCTTCAAAATTATATAGCGAGTTCACAACTTTCGGTGGTGAGGCTATTACAACTGCTTTAACAGTGGACAACATTTTAACCGTTTTTGACCAAATGATGGAAGATATGGACGAAGCGGAAGTTCCACAAGAAGGACGCATTCTATATGTAACTTCACCAGTGAAAACATTATTGAAAAATGCTGAAAAAATCCAACGCTCTTTAGATATTAAAGGTGCTGGTGCGAATGACGTTAACCGAAATCTTCGTTCATTAGACGAGGTTACGATTGTAACTGTACCATCATCTCGTATGAAAACAGCTTACAACTTTACTAACGGTGCGGTTCCAGCGGTAGGAGCAAAACAAATCAATATGATTTTAGTTCATCCTACAGCAGTAATTACGCCTCAAAAATATGACTTTGTTGACTTAGCAGCACCAAGTGCAACAACTGGTGGTAAGTACTATTACTTCGAACGTAAGTATTGGGATGTATTCGCAATTGAAATGAAAGTACCAGGAATCAAGTTCCACGTAGAAGCAGGGGTATAATAATACCCTTGCTTTTTAATATTTCTAATAGGAGGCTAGGATAATGGCACAAGTAACAGTAAGAAAGAATAATAAAGTTTTAAATATCGAGGATACAAGGTTAGAGAGCTATTTGTTACAGGGCTTTGAGCAAATCGATAAAGACGGAAAAGTGGTAAAAGAAGCAACCGGCGGCCGAACAGTTTCTCTTCAGGAGCACAACAAAGCTCTGGATCGAATCAAAGAATTAGAGGAAAACGATGCAGTACAAGAGCTTGAAGAGGCGAAAAAGGAAATCAAGGCATTAAAGTCTGAAAATACCAAGTTGAAGAAATCACTCGAGGAGTTAAAGAAATTGTCCGAGGAATCAAAGAGTGAGTAATCATGGCATATATCGACTACACATACTACACGAATGATTATAAAGGTACCACGATTGATGAGGATGAATTTGCTAGATTAGCGGAAAGAGCTAGTGAAGTGATTGATCAAATAACAGGGTATAAGTTAAAAAAGTCTACTTCTTTCGAAAAGTTTCATTCATTTGTCCAAGAGCAGGTAAAAAAGGCAACAGCTGCTCAGGTAGAGTTTTATATTCTAAGTGGTGGAACTGATATAGCTATAACTGGCGATGATATTACAGGTGTTGCTGTAGGAAAATTCTCTTATGGTGGAGGTAATAGGTCTAGTGGAAAGGAAAGGGAACCAATCGCTGATAATCTTTTAGACTATTTAAGACCTACCGGACTTTTATACAGTGGCATTGGGGTGTTCGATAGTGCGTATTAAACCAATTCCCAAGCGATTGTTAATTCATATAATTGAATATGAGGAGTTTATTAGGGATGGCTCTTTTGGTGAAGAATTCGCACCTAAAGAAACCATCTCTTTTGTATTAGTTCAACCGAAAAGTGAACTAAAGCGGGATTCAAATGGTGAGGAAGTGCAAACTAGAGGAATTATTTTCCTTGATTCTGTCAATACTCCAAAGTTCAGGCGCTTGAGAGAAAAGTCGAAGATACGGTTTAAGGAGATTGAGTTCCGTGTTGTTGCTTGTGATGCTCTATATGCATTAGATCCAATCATTCCCCACCATTATGAAGTGAGTGTTGTATAGTGACTAAGCAACATGTAAGGGTAACAATCGATACTAAGAAGGTTGGGCCGAAGCTTAATACAGCTACAAAAAAAGGACAAATTATATTGTCTGAGCAAGTATTAAAGGATAGTAATTTCTATATCCCAGCAGATATTTGGAATCTTCGAGATAGTAGTTTAAGGTCTTCTGATTTTGAAAACGGCAAGCTTATTTGGGATACCCCATATGGAAGACGGCTTTATTTCGGTTTAAGGTTTAACTTTTCTACAGATAAGAATCCATTCGCTTCGCCATTGTGGTATGAAAAAGCTAGAAGTGTTCATTTAGGAGAATGGGAGCGTGTGGCACAGAAGGCGGTGGAAGAAGGTCTATGATAGAAAATGAGAATAGCGATTTTTTGTTTCAGCTGGTAGTAAACACTCTTGATCAACAGGGGTACTATACAACTGTAGTTTCTCCAGTCTTAACCAATGGAAATAGCATTGCTGTTATGACAATGCCTTCTAACAATTATGAGCATTATTATGACGGCTCTTATCGACAGGGGTATGCGTTTCAGGTAATGACAAAGCATGAATCGCAACTTGTTGCTTATAACACCTTGTTGGATATAGCGAAGTTCCTACCATCATTGAAAGACATACCTAGTCAAAACGGGAGCTATCAATTCGAGGGAATTAGAGTAACTACTGATCCAAATGTAATTGCAAAAGATGATAAGTATTACATTTTTGCCGCGCAATTTAGTGCGGCTTTATTTATTGAAAGCAAGGAGTGATAAAAGGTGAATGAATTTCCATTAAATTATAAAAATAAATATTCCATAAACATTACTCCAGAAGGAGCAGAACCAACCTGGGCTCCAATTGGTGCAGGTATTTCAAGTGTTGACCCTTCTTTTGACGATGAAACGGATGATACGGCATATTACGATGGTGAAGGTTTTTCCTCGGAGACGGTAACTGGTATTAAAGCAACTCTAACATTTACTGGACATCGTAAATATGGAGATGAAGCACAGGATTATATTGCTAGTTTAGCATTTGAAGTAGGAGCAAAACGTGAAACCGAATTAAAATGGGAACAGCCAGATGGACGTGTTATTACTGGACCGGTGACTATTAGTGGGATTAAAACTACTGGTGGAGATGCAAACTCTAAATCAGAGTTTGAATTTACTGCTACTTTCAACGGTAAGCCCCAATTAACTAATTAAGAAAGTGTGAGGATATGTTTACACTATCTGACAGACTAGAAGAGGACATCGAGATTGAAGGGAAATATTACCCTATCAATCTCTTTTTTGATGTTGTATTAAGATTTTTTGACCTCATGGACGACGAAAATTTTTTCGATTCAGATAAGATAGAAATTGCTTTCGAAATGCTTGTAGGAACCGAAAAAGACTTTGAATTTGAGACAAAATACAAAGCAGTTCAAGCAATTGTAACCAGTTTAATAATTGGTGTGGAAAATAAACAAAAAAAATCGTCTGGTGAATCTTCCGATAAGAAGATATATTATGACCTTAAACAAGATGCTGAGTATATCTACGCCTCGTTTATGCAGGAGTATGGTATTGATTTAATAGATCAACAAGGTTCCTTGCGTTGGGAAAAATTCAAAGCCTTACTTTCAGGTATGCGTGATACAACTAAATTTAAAGAAATAGTTGGTATAAGGGCTGCCAAACTTCCGACCGGTAAAGGGACGGAAGAGGAAAGAAAAAGGTTAAAAGAACTAAAAGAAATGTATGCCTTAAACAAAGATCAGAAGTCCCGAGAAGAAGAGCTAGATTATATGTTTAATAAATTGGCAGGAGGTAACTAAATGGCTATTAGAATAGAAACTCAAAAGCCCGAAATACCAGTTGAGATTGGTAAGTTAAAGTTTTCTTTTGATGTATCTGATGATGCTTTGAAGAGATTACGAACAAGTGCTGCGGAAGTACAAAAAGAGATTGAAAACCTAAAGAATAAAGGTGATGAACATGCCGAAAAAAGCGCTAGGGAAGCTTTACAAAAAGGTTACGATCTTTTACTAGGTGAAGGTACTTTTGCCAAGGTCTATGAACAAACACCTTCTTTACATTATGTAATGGAATACTATGTTAAGTTAGCAGATGGTATCGAAAAGGAATTAAAAGCCCTCGGTAAAGGAAACTATCAACAAGAGAAGGCGCAGAAGTATTTAAACAAACGTAAACATCGTCCGAAGAATCGATAGTTGAAAGTTAGAAGAAACCTCGCCTATAATTAATCATATAGAATTATTGGGGGCGATGGTATGGGTTTATTTGATTTTTTTAAACCGAGAGGAATTGTAGTTAAAGTTATAAAAGGTACTATTGGCGAAAAGAAAGAACCTACTTATCTGATACTTTTTACTAAAGAAAAAGGAATAGTAGAAGTAAATAAAAGGAAGTATTATTTTTTAGGTTTTTCAGAGCAATCAATATCTGAAATGAGTACTGCAAAGGCACTAACTGGTGCTGCCATTGGAACTGTATTTGCTCCTGGAATTGGAACATTAATTGGTGGTGCGGTAGGAGCGAAAAAGAAAAAGAAAACCAACTATACAATGGCGTTCATGGATGTGGAATCCAAAGAAAAATTTATAGTAGAGGTAAATTTATTTGCCACTCATCCAAATGAACTAAATCGCCTTGAGGCCCATGATATAGCAAAAGAAGAAACCTTTGAAGATAATTCAAAAGGCGCTTTATCAAAAGTAGATGAAATTCGAGAGTTTAAAAAGTTACTTGATGAAGGGATTATTACTCAAGAAGAATTTAATAAAAAGAAAAAAGAATTAATAGGTTAGATGCTGTTTAGTCGTTCTGAAAAGGACGGCTTTTTATATTGCCTTTTAGGCGGTGGAAAATGTAATGAGAGAAATACGTTGTAAGAAATGTAATAGATTATTAGGAAAAGTTGAGGGCATTGCCGAAATTAAATGTCCAAAATGCGCAACGGTCAATATAGTCAAAAAAGACCGTTAGAGAGCCATCGAGCCCCTGTGCAATAAATACTGTGCATGGGGGTGAATTATGTAAATGGCAGACGGAAGAGTTGTAATAGATGTCCTTTTGGACGATGGAACAGTTGCCAAAGGAGTTGCTGATTTAGATAAGCAACTAGGTGGCTTACAATCAAGTGGAGAAAAGGCTTCGTTAGGAATAGGGAAAATCGTTACAGCCTTGGGACTAGTTGCACTAGGTGCTAAGGCAATTGGTTTAGTAAGGGATTCTATAAACACTGCATTTGGACGCATAGACACGCTCGAGAGTTTCGAACGAGTTATGACAGCTATTACTGGTAGCACAGAGGAAACAATTTTAGCGCTAGAGCGAACGAGAGAAGCTGTAGTTGGAACAGCATATGGTTTAGACATAGCTGCTAAAGGTGTACAGGACTTTGTTACACGTGGTGTTTCAGTTGATAAAGCAACTCAAAGGTTAGCTGCCTGGGGAGATGCAGTAGCGTTCTATGGAAATGGGTCTAATGAGCAACTTGCAAATGTCATGGATGCCTTAGCAAAGATGACTACAAGCGGTAAAGTTGGGATGGATCAATTAAACCGGTTATTTGATGCTGGAATAGATGCTGTCGGAATGTACGCCAAAGCTACTGGAAGAGACGCAGCACAAGTTCAAAAAGACTTGTCGGCAGGAAAAATCACGTCAGAAGAATTTATCGATGTGGTTTCTACAGCAATGATGGAAGGGACTAATGGTGTTCTTAAGATTGCTGGAGCTGCAAAAGAAGCAGGAGCTTCCTGGGGTGCTTCCTTTGCTAACATGAGAGCAGCTGTTGCTCGTGGTGTAGAGAATATTATTAAGAAAATTGATGAGATGCTAACTCAAAATGGGTTACCTGATATGAGATCAATCATAGCATCTTTCGGAAAAACGTTTGAAAATGTATTGAACTCTATTGCTGAAAACATCCCCATAGTTGTAAATCAAATCAAAAATCTGTATAACTTTTTAAAACCTATAATACCTATACTAACTTCAATAACTCTTGGGGTCCTTGCTTCTATTCTTGCTCATTCAGGTTATAACAGTGTAACAACTTTAATTGGAAAAGTTAAAACAGCCCACTCAGCGTTAAATAACGTGTTAAAGAATAACCCTTGGATAAGACTAGTCCTCATTATAGCAGCGGTAATTGGCGTATTTATAGCCCTTTACAACAACAATGAATGGTTCCGAGAGCAAGTAGACCGCATTTGGCAAGCAATATCCCAATATATTTCTGTAGCCTTAAAGTGGATACAGGGAATCGTACAAGTAGTCATGGAATATGTGACTGCTTTTTTTGCGGAAAAATTAGAGCAAATTCGTGAGTTTTGGGCTGAAAACGGTGAACAAATTCTAGAAAATGTCCAACTTGCATGGGACACGATTATGAATGTTATCTCTGTGGTGATAGAAGGCATTCGAGAGATGATTCAACATGTTACGAAGCGTATTAAAGAAATATGGGATAAGCATGGCGATACCATAATGACCATTATTTCGAAAACATGGGAACTTATAAAACTATTAATTCGACAAACAATCGATAACATAAAGAGTACCATTAAGTTTACTCTAAATATGATTAAAGGTATTTTCCAAGTTATTTGGCCAATCATTTCTAATGTAGTAAAAGTAGCTTGGGAGTTTATCAAGTTAATTGTTAAAAGTGGAATTGATTATGTGGCAGGCATCATCGATGTAATTATGTCGCTAATAAAAGGCGATTGGGAAGGTGCTTGGAATGCGATTAAGGGCATCGGTGAGAAAATTTGGCGAAACATCGAGGATTTCTTTTCTGCGATAGACCTCGTTCAAATTGGTAAAGACATTATCCAAGGTCTTATTGATGGGATCGGATCCATGGCCAGTGCAGTTTGGAAGAAGGTCACTGACATTTCTGATGGGGTTAAAAAGACAATTAAAGGAGCATTATCAATTTTCTCTCCATCTCGTTGGATGCGTGACGAAATTGGTGTCAACCTCATGAAAGGTTTTGAGGTTGGGGTTGATAAAGAGAAACGTAGCGTTTTGAATAAAGCAGATGAATCAGCGCAATGGATGAAGCCGGATGTTAGTGGATTCATTAATAGGTTAAAAGGAATTGGTCCACCAATAGGAAGTTTGTTACCTAGTTATGGAGTAACAGGTTATAAAGGAATAGGGACTGAGAGGGATTCAAATAATTTTGCTCTTGGTGAATTAATTGATTCGATTCAAGAATTAGCATCTCGTCCAGTATCGCTTCAAGTTAATGGTCGTGAATTTGCTAGGTTTACATTTGATGATATTACAGAGTTTCAAGAACTAAAAACTAACAGGGTAAAAGGTTTTAGAGGAGGGGGGCTCTAATGAATTTCACATTTAATAATCTACGGAAAAATTATATAAGAATTCTTCGTGGGTTTAGTCGCTATCCATGGGCTCCCGTTAAAAGGAGAATAATCAACGTTACAGGTAAACCTGGTGGTCATTTAAGTAGCACAGAGACAGAAGTAAGAGTTGAGAAAATCCCAGTTGAGTTAAAAAATGTAGAGTTCGCAAACTTAGAAAGATTAAAGGAAGATTTAGCGAGTTGGCTAATTACCAATTCTCCTTGTGAATTAAAGTTTGATGATGATCCAGAAAGAGTATTATATGCAGTTGTAGACGGAAGCTTTGATATTGATGAATTTCTTGAGCGTGGAAAGGGTGTAATTACCTTTCTATGCCCTGATCCATACAAATACGGTCCAGAACTTAGTACTGAATTTCCTAGCGATGTTGTAACGTTAACAAATAACGGCACAGCCGAAGCAAATCCAATATTCGAATTAGAAGTATTAGAACCAGTAACATTTGCGATGATCCAAAACCATAACGGAGAATATCAGATGATTGGACGTCCTGTTGATGTGGATGCTTCTCCTTTTGTCGCAGAACAGTTGCTTTTGCATAGTACCATGTCTACCACTAATGGATGGACTGTTGGTAATCAAGTAGATAATGGGTCTGTTGAGGGAAGTATGATATCGGATGGCTCCAAGTTTGTTGTACAAAACTTTGGTAACGAATCAGAAGCTAAATGGCACGGACCAGCGCTTAAAACTAGCTTATCAGAGACGTTGCAGAACTTTAGGGTAGACATGTTAATCGAAAATTTTAATGGTATCGATGAAGTAGGAAAAGTTGAGTTGTATTTACTTGATGTGAATAACAATATTATCGGTCGAATCACATTAAAAGACGCGTGGGAACATTTTCGTCGAAATCGAGGAGAGGCAAGAGCTGGTGGTTCCGGAGGTCGCTACTTACTAACCCAGTCATATGAGGGATCGTGGAATGATTTTGACGGAATATTGAGGCTAGAACGTATTGGGAACCAATGGCTTTCCTATATAGCAAAAATACGTCCTGACGGCACGCATCATGCACGTGAAACGAGAAGATTTACTGATAACGGCAACTTGTTTATGGATAAAGTAGCACAAGTTCAGGTCCATATATCCAAGTTTGGAGGGTTTAAGCATTGCCAAATGGCGATTAAGGATCTAAAAGTTTGGAAGATTAATGATGCAGATGATTACAGAATTCCTTATATAGCTCAACCAGGAGACACTATCCGTTTTGACCACCAAGCTGATGAGATTCTGATAAATGGTGAAGACCGAACAGATTTAAAGGTTTTTGGTGCAGAATATTTCAAGCTAAAAGAAGGTCAAAATCAATTAATCGTAGAGCCTAGTGAAAGCTTCCGAACAAGAGTTATGTATCGTCAACGGTATAGGTAAGAAAGGAGGTTTTATTATGTCACAAATCCATATTACTGATGGACTATCGGATCGCATACTAGCTTCCATTACTTCTAAACACATACTAAATGATGAACATCGTAAGTCATTAAAAGATACACTTGAAACTTTTGATTTTACTACATTTGCAGACAAGAAATTCTCGGAGCATTTAGGAAAGCATAATCGAGTTGTAATTCCGGATGAAGATGGAACATATCAAGAATTTGTAATTCAAGAAGCTGGAAAATATAGAGGAAGTGACGGTTTTTTAAAAGCTGAAATTTATACTTCTGCTACTTACTTATTACTAAAAAAAGCAGGAGTAATTTCCCCACAAACTTTACCAGCACAAACTGCATCTATGGCAGTGGTTTTTGCATGTTACGGTACGGAATGGCAACCTGGTAACATTTCATTCGCAGGCATCAGAACTATTCATATTGAGTCGCATACAAACCCATACAGTCTATTGAAAAAGATTTCTAGTGAGTTTGGTCTAGAGCTTCGATTTAGAATTGAAGTAGATGGGAACAAAATAATCGGTAGATTTGTTGATTTACTTCCCCGTATTGGAGTATGGCAAGGTAGAGAAGTTGAGTTTGGACGGGATTTACTTAGCATTAGACGGAAGGAAAAGACGGACAAACTCGTAACTGCTCTGTTAGGTATTGGACCGGAACGAGAAGATGGTACTAGATTAGAAGTATTTGTAGAGGATAAAGAAGCCCTTGAAAGATGGGGGAGAAGAGGACAACATCTTGTAGAAACTTATGAACCTCAAACAACCGATGAAAATATGTCACTTGAGCGATTAACCACTTTGACACAGATGGAATTAAAGGAGCGGGTCAATGCTTTGGTGGAGTATGAAGGTGAGATTGCTGACTTAGAACATGTTCCAGGTATGGAAAACAAGAAAATTCGTTTTGGAGACACAATAAAAATTAAAGATACAACGTTTAGTCCGCCTCTTTATCTTGAAGCAAGAATACACACACAAGTCCGTTCAATTGTTGATAAATCTAAAAAGCATGTAGAACTTGGTGATTTTATCGAATTCACTGAGGAGGAAGTCAATGCTATTTGGAAGTCACTTCAAGCACAAATTAAGCAGAAGGTAAGTATGATGGACGTTTTAGAAGTGACGTATACTAAGGAAACGATTGATAGCAAAGACGAGAGTGTTTATCACGATGGTACACACTATGCTGATGTTGTTTCCGATACTGCAAAGACGGAGGCAATTAATGCAGCTGCAGAAGATGCAACACAGAAGGCTAATCAAGCTGAACAAAATGCGAAAAACTATTCAGTTTCTAAAGAAGTGTATGAAGCGAAAGTAAATGAAATAATGACCAATTTGGCTGATAAGGCAAATCTTGATTATGTGGATGGTCAGTTGTTTTTAAAAGCTGATTCTAGTCTTGTTAATGAGATAAATAACACGGTTAATGACCTAGTTAATGTTTCAGATATTCTGCTATTACGAGTATCAGATAATGAATCTGCTCTAACTGAACATGGCGGGCGAATTACATCCATTACGCAAGAAATTGATACCATTGAAGGAAGATTAAGCCTTACCATTGAAGAACTTTCTACTCTTGATGGCACGGTGCAAAATCAACAAATACAAATAAATGCGAATGCAAGTGCTATCGCTTTAAAAGCGAGCCAAGATGAATTAGACACAGTTTCTGGAAATGTTTCTAGTTTGTCGGCAGAGGTAAATGTTATTGCTGGTAAAGTCGAGTTAAAAGCTGAACAGAGCGCTTTAGAAACCTTAGAAGGTGAAGTAACTGCAGTCAGCAATAACCTTACAAGTCTTACGGTTGATGTTAATAGTATCAGTCAAAATGTCAGTAGTTTAAATCAGACTGTGGACGGGCACACAACGGAGATTAGTAGTTTAGAAAGTGCTCGTATTCAACTAGCAAGTGAAATTGAACAACGTGTTTCTAAAATGGACTACGAAGTAGATCAAGAAGGAATAATTAATCGTTTAGACAGTGCTGAATCACGGATTACACAAACAGAAACAGAAATAAATTCGAAAGTTGAACAAACTACTTTTAATGCATTAGAAGGTCGAGTAGAAACCGCAGAAGGTGAAATTTCCACTATGGCTGGTCAATTAATCTTAAAAGCAAGTTCGGAATCTGTAACAGAGTTAGAAACTCGAATGAGAAGTGCAGAAATTGAATTGAATGGCCTAAATGGTGAAATTAGCCTAAAAGTGAATAAGGATGAAGTTATTAGCGCTATAAATCTATCTCCAGAAAGCGTAAAGATCCTTTCAAGGAATATAGATTTGGTAGGAGCAGTTACAGTTCTAAGTGATATCACTAACGATTTAGGATCTATAACGGCAGGTGAAATCAACGGTATAGACATTAACGGTGTCAGAATAAATGGTAGTGAGTTTGTAACAAGTGGGAGTACAATCGGAACACTTCTTTTAAAAGAAGGATACATGATAAGTGAATCCATTGTCGATGGTAACAACCACAGAGAAATGACTGAGATTAACTCTGGTCTTGTGAAAGTGTCTCTTGTTCACGGAGAAAATAGAACATATTCTCATGGTATTACTATTAAGCCTAGTTCGATTAATCTTGACAATCCTCATGGAATAGGAGTATATCTCTATGCTGGATATATGAGTGGAGCGTCCTTTTTGTTTGAAGATGATTATAACTCCACAGTAAGATTCGAGCCAAAGTGGGAAACCGTTCAGGAGCAAATAGTTGGGCCAGATGGAACAAAATATATTTATAAAGATAAAATAACTGGTGCAAATATTTCATCTACTGTTGGTGATATAAATATATTAAACTCTATAAGACTTTCGGGAGCTAGTACATTGTTTATTGGCAGCGGAGGGATAAACTTTGGAACAAGCGGACACATTCACAAAACTACTTGGTTGGATATTAGTGGAGAGTATTTACGTGTTGGTCGATTTGCTAACGTACCATCTGAATGGAGATTAGATATAATGAGAGGGAATAACTCTAATGATGTATCTCATCGATTTAGAGGACAAGGTGATTCGTTTGTAAACAATATTTCAGGTAATTTCGGAGTAGGAACGTCAAGTCCTCAATATAAATTAGATGTAGCTGGGGATGTGAATGTACAAGGGTATTCCGTACGCACAGGTACAGTGGTAAATGATTGGTCAAACATTTTGTATTTACGAACCAACCAACAGGTACGTGTTACAAACATAAATGACACTGGCTATAATTCCATTCGAGCAAGTAGTTTCGTTCCTGATTCTTCTGTTCAATACAAAGACAATATAAAGGTTTTTGATGAGGATGCTTTAGCTATTGTAAAGGACAATCAAGTTTTTACCTATCATTTGAAATCTAATTTAGAACAAGGTATATATGATAAACGAAAAGTGGGCTTTATCTCGGAAATGGTCCATTCAATTATGAGAGATGAAGATGGAGTAGATCCATATAGTATACTATCTATCCTATGGAAAGCTTTTCAACAACAGCAGGATATAATAGAAAATCAAGAAAAACGAATAGATGATTTAGAATTAATGATGGCTTATAGTAGCGACGAAAGTTATGCTGCTTAATACACAAATGGAGGGAAATAATATGCAAGTGAAAATTGAAAACGGAAAGTTATTGCAGGCGATGAGCCTGCTTTTTAATTTGCCTTTAAAAGGAAAGCAATCTCGTCATAGAACGAAACTGATTAAGTTATTGGAAGCTCGTTCAAAAGAAGTGGAAGAGCAACGAATTGAGTTGGCTAAAGAGCATTCAAACAAAGATGAAGATGGAAATCCAAAGTCCTCTGATGGAAAATACGACATTAAGAACATGGAGGCATTTAAAAAAGACCTTCAAGAGTTATATGAAGAGGAGCTTGTCATTGAAGGCGGTGATAATCATGGCATGTTGAAGACCGTTAAACAAATACTATTTAATTGCGAGCAAGAATTTAAAGGTATTGATGCAACGATATACGACTATTTATGTGACCAATTCGAAGGAGTGGAAGATAAATGATTAAATTTAAAATAGTTTCTGTTAACACTACACTTTCAGAAACTGATGAGGTTTCGTCTGTAAGAGTGCATTATAATGGTTCGGACGAAACTAGATCAATAAATATAAGTGGAAATATGGTGCTTTCTCCTGAAGAGTACGTTGGAAATGATGCAATTCCGAGCTTAAAAAGCATAATAAAAAACAAAGTTATTGAACAACTACAAAGTACGAAATAATAGCTCACAGATGAACTGTGGGCATTCTTTTATGGGGTGAATTATGGACAAACAAGTAGAGGAACGGGTTAGAAATTTAGAGGTGCGTATGGCCACACAGGAGCAACGAATGGACACGGTAGCTACAGATGTAAAAGAAATAAAGAATACCCTTACATGGTTAAATAGACTAGTTTTAGGTGCATTGATTTTGCAGTTAGTTAGTTTTGTTATTGATAAGGCATAAAAATTAGAAAAGGTAGGTAGAAAAATATGCGAAAAGATGTAATTACATTGTTAGGCGGTTTTTTAACAGCTTTATTAATGTTTCTTGGTACAGTAGGTATTACTTTTGATTGGTTTAATGAAGAGAGTATTAATGCTTTTGTACTCTTGGTATCTTCTTTGGTTGCATTGGTTGTTAATGTATATGCAGTTTGGAAAAACACATATACTTCGAAAAATGCACAATTGCAAAAGAAAGCATTACAAGCACAAGGACTAATTAAAAAATAAGAGCTGCCATTCGTGGTGGCTTTTTTCTATTAGGAGGTGAGTGGAATGTAGACTTTTTAAGGACAACCATACAAGCAGTTATTTATTAGTTTCATAAAAATAATATGAGGTGATGAAAAATGGTAAAAATCTTTATTGATCCAGGTCATGGTGGGACAGATCCAGGTGCTGTAGGAAATGGACTACAGGAGAAAAATTTAAATCTGCAAATTTCTACTAGAATCCGAGACATTCTAAACGCTGAATACACTGGTCATCAAATCCGAATGAGCCGTACAGGAGACACTACAGTAACACTTGCACAACGTACAAATGATGCGAACGCATGGGGAGCAAATTTCTTTTTGTCCATCCACATTAACGCTGGCGGAGGAACTGGGTATGAGGATTTTATCTATCCGGGCTCAGGTGCACCGACAACAACTTATCAAAACATTATTCATGATGAGATTAATAGGGTAGTAGATTTTTATAATCGAGGGAAGAAACAGGCTAATTTCCATGTTCTGCGTGAGTCTAGAATGCCTGCACTTTTAACAGAGAATGGATTTATTGACAATGTGAATGACGCAAATAAGTTGAAACAAGCATCCTTTATTGAAAGTATTGCTCGTGGTCATGTGAATGGACTTGTCAGAGCTTTTAATTTGCAACGAAGTGGAGGAACAGGAACATACATTGTAAAAGCTGGAGACACGCTTTGGAGTATTGCTCAAGCTCATAATTTGACTGTGGATGAGCTTAAAGCTCTAAACGGATTAACGAGTGACATTATTTATCCAGGACAAGTATTAATTGTAAATGGACAGGCACCTATTTACCATACTGTTGTAGCTGGTGATACATTATGGGGGTTAGCACAACGATATAACACGACTGTAAATGCGATTAAGTCCCTTAATGGATTGACAAGCGATACTATTGTAGTAGGTCAAGTGCTAAGAGTGAAATAATAAAATAAAACATCTTTCTAAGAAGGAATTTTAATAACTATCTAGAATAATATTTTTTGAAATTTCTAGAAAGGTGTTGAATTTTTATGGAGATTCATTGTGGTGAGTGTACAGTAGAATTAAAACATGAAGACTTGGTGATCATGAACCAGGCGCACACATTAACACATTCTCATTGTTACAAACAACATGGAAGCTACATTAAAGATACAGGCACCTATGAGCATATCAAAAATAAGTATTGGTTTTATAAAAAAGGCGTTGAACAAGCGAAGAAGAGACGAAAACAAAAATGAATGACAATGACAAAGACCAGGGCAAATTAAGCTCTGGTCCTTTTTTTACGTTTCTAAATAGTGATTGTTGAATTATTTGAATCATTGGTTTTTCTTCATCAAGGGAATTACTGGGTATGAAACTACTCAACCAATTTACGAACTACTACATAATGTGTACAAATGTGTTCCACTCTAGCTACCTAATAATTTTAAAAAAATTTTATGTTGTTCTTTTCATAATATCCAATAAGTTCATTTCGTAAGTGAATATCTTTAACTTTTTTCCAGATAAAATCTAAAACGAGATCCTCATCAATTTCTAACTCCATTAACAAGTAATATTCCATCATAGATTTCAATAATGCAATTAATTGATAAAGCTCTTCACCTTTTAATGCTTTTGTTATTAGCCTCTCATCGAAATGGGTATTATAGTTTCTAGTGTTTTTTATATCTCTAATTAATTCTAACTTTGATTTACCATGAAGTATAAATAGGTTTTGATATCTTGCAGCATAATATGGAGATTCAGACTTACTTTTAGGTGTCAACAATTCATCTAAACGGTCATGCAAGTTTGGTTCGTTAGAAAATGCTAACCTACTTTTTAACCAATCTTTATGTTCTGGAGGAACGTTAGATAATATATTTTCAATCTTTGTTTTGTGCTCATCATAAGGTAATACTTTGTTTTCTTTTGTTAGTCGATGATATGCTTCGAGAGCTTGAACCAGATTAAGAAAATGTCGTTCATTAGATGTTTTGTGGTATTTGGTTGAAAAATACAAGTCAATTACAGGCTTTAATTTTTCATTTTTTTGAAACCAATTCGACATACAGATATTAAAATTATCTTTTATTTGGTCTAAACTTATAAATTCGTCAAATTTTGTTAATTCACTAATTTTTTCTTTTTTCTCGAACTCTATTACTTGACCGTAAATTTGTATAGGGTAGTCTAAACCTCTTTCTTCAGTAAAATATGGTACCGCAGAAATATATTTTATATAAGTCCTTAAATTGGTACACAAAGAAATAAAGTCTCTAAATTGATAGATTAGACTATGTGCTCTTTCCAAACTAGTTGGATTTTTGAATTTCATAGTTATTTTGGTGAAAGTTTCAATATTAAAAGTGGTTGTTATTTTATTTTCATTGTCAGGAATAGTAACATAACTTATTGATAACTGAAATTCATCATTATTATGTATAAAATCTTCTAATTTTTTTGTCCTAATAACATACCCATCTGAATCATTGGTCTCTACTTCTACTATCGATTGTTGGAATGCCCACTTATTAAAATTTGTTAAATGAAAATTAACCGATTTTAATTTAATTTCTTCATCACTAGTAAATACTTTACCTTCTAGGATATAACTGCAATGTACTTTAAAAATATATTTGGATTTATAATCATGCGCGTATGAGATGGATGTTCCTCCCCTAATACTACAATCATATAATGTAAATTCTTTGCCTTTATGTGTTTTTCCATAAACAACATCTGTATAATGTGGCAATGAAATATTTACGTCACTATAAAGCTCAAGGTAAAATTGATTAGATTCATAACTTAGATGTAATATTCCTTTTAGTTCGAAATCAGATTTACCAATTTTCCACATTCCGAATTCTAATTCGTTTTTTTGCTTTTCCATATGAACAACTCCAATTTTAATGATCATTTTTTTTCCAAATTTCTTCAATCCTCATTTCTAATTCACTTGCAATGGTATATGCCACATCAAAACTCGGTAAACTCTTTTCATTAACAATCGAATACAAAGTGGTTCTACTGATACCGACTTTTTTAGCAAAGGTTTCTAATTTGAAATTAGGATCCTTTAGCTTCATTTCTGCAAATAGTACTCGTAATCTACATTCATAACCTTTAACAGGCATGTGAACACCTCCACCTATTATTTCTATTCTCTACACAAAACGTATTTCCTCTAACATAAAAGTTAAAGATTATATAAAAACGTTTAGAAAGATGAACATAAATAAATTGAGATGAACATATCATTTATCAGAGACGTTCACAGGATGTCAATTTAAGACTTGGAGGGGATTTTATGACTAAAGAGTTGGCTATTCAATTATTAGTTCGTAAAGACGTCTATTTGACGTCAGAAGGAAAGTTAATGTTGGAAGTTATCGCGAAAGGAGGGATGTCTCATGGTGTACAGACCGACAGTAAGGTATCATGAATATTTTCGTAAGTATGTAGATGATTTATTTTCATTGACGTCTTTGGATCGCTCTCAAATTATTCGAGCTGCACTTTTTACTGCTGCCTATTCTAATGATTTTAAAAATCTGATGAAACAATACTTAAAAAATGAAGAAGCAGTTATACCATTTCCAAGTTGGAAAAGGACTGAAAAGAAGTACTGGTTAGAAATGAATCCGGAGACGTATGGAGAAATTTCTACTGCGGATGTAGAAAAGGTACTGGAACAAGAAAAGGCTGTTGCAAGGATTCAAAAAACAGCAGAAGGAGGGAGGGACGTCCCTACTCCAGCCGTTGATACTAAAGGAACCTCTAAAAAGATTGAAGTGAAAAATAAGGGCGGTATCGTCCTCTCTCTTGGATAATTTACTGTTACATTGTTACACGGTTGACATTGTCAATTGACAACATATTTTGAAAAGGAGAGGGTAACGTGATAGAAGGGAAAGGGCTAGGTAATAAAAAAATAAACAGAGTAAACATCTCGCTAACAAACAAGTATAATGGCAAATTAAACAAACTTGCGACGTCTTGCGGCTTAAAACCAACTACCTTAGCTTGTTTATTAGTGGAGCGGTTTCTCGATAACCCAGCACTTGTGGAGGAACTGCAAAATGAATATGGAGTACATTTAGCATATAGAGTTATTCCTGTTAAGCACTTTAATAGTAAGGACGTCTCGTACATTTTAAATGGGGAAAGGGATGTTTTTTAATGCACTGGGTGAGTTTTATTACTGGTGTGGTTGTTACCTTATTTGGGTACTCCCTGTTTACAGCTGACAAAAATGAAGATGAAGAAGACGAACTATTAGATGAAGACGTCCTAGTTCATGATTTCCAATCAAGGTACGTAACGCTATCATGTCAGTCTTGTAGGAAGTTAAAACGACATAGAGAAATCGAGCCTAATTTATTTGAATGTACGAAATGCAGACGTCAAACTGACGTAAGGGTATCATAATTTATTTGGACGAAAGGAAAACGACTGTCCACCTTTTTATCCCCCCAACCTCCCCCAAATAAATCGTAAAGCATGGGTAATTTTACAAAGAACACAAAAACGAAAAAACCCTAGAAACGTTGATATAACGTGGTTTCTAGGGTTTTTGTTTTGGTTCTTTACAAAGCGATTCTCTTAACGTACGTAGTAGTTATTAGTGACTTTCACTAAGTACCTTTAAAATATTTTTCGTTTAAATACTGACCAAATCCCGGAAGTTCAATGCTCCACATTAGTTTTTCAAATGCATTCTTATTCACTTATAATTACCCTAGAAATAGAGCTTATTATATTTCTTTTGCAATTTCTTTTCTATTAGGTGCAAGTGGAGGCTGCTCTAACCATTTATTTTGCACCATAATATTAAACCACTTTTTAGTAAGCATAAGATTTTGTAGAATGGTGCTTTCATAAGTGGCTACAAGGTCTGTTCGCATTGCGGATGCTAAACCCGCCCCGTGATATGCTTGTGCAGCTTGGAATAAGAAACCAGTATGATACAACATTAGCTTATCAGAAAAAGGGGAGTCTGTTGAAGTTGTAACCTCAGTCTCCCACGACTTAGGAACTGGTAAATTATCCGTTTGCAAAATTTTTGAAAAACTTTTTATTTGTTGGTCAGCCACTTTTTCAGAATGCCCTAAAAATTTTCTTACTTCTTTTGTTTGTGCGACTTGACTGAATGCGATTGAAAGGGTTTTTGCCATAATACTTTTTTTAAGGTTAAAAGAAATGCTTATGATTTCTGTCGCTGCTAACATCCTCCCCTTTCCGAAAAATCCATCTATGAAATCTTGGCTGGAAACATATTCAGGGTTATTAGCTGAATAAAATAAAGGGTCTCTCTGGAAACTTCCTTTTTCAAGCAATAAATCAATGGTTTGATGATACATCCTTTTTCCATCATTATCACAGGAGTCGTAAAAATACCGTAAGTCCTCTCTTACAGAGACGCCCAATGAAGTTGAGTGTCCTAGCAAACCATGTAACGTCATGATATGTAAATAATTTAGGCAAAATATATCCGTGAATAACCTCTGTTTACCTTTAAAGAGGTCGGATTCAGTAAATCCGATTGGAACTGGAAAACCCTCATTTTTTATAAAAGTAACGATTTGTTGTTTTTGCTTTTCGAATGTCTTGATAGCATCCTCAAAAACAGCTTTAATTTGCTCATCCTCAATAATAGAGACCATGTATCTATTTACAATATCAACTGCAGTCCCATTTACATACTCTCCCCACAAACTTCCTATTTCGGAAGATGTGAGTTTTAATTTATTCTCATCCACATTATCACCTCAATACGCTTTTTAGTAAATTGGGTAAGGAATATGCATCTAATCTTTATTTTTCCTTCTATTTGAATCGTAAATATATTTCATCATCTGCATGGTTTTCAATCCTAGAATTGTTATGATTATGGTATAAGTTGTCAAAATAATCGCAGTTTACCCTAAATATGTAATGCTTCCTGAGTTTTTTGCTATTTTCAAAATAATCACTTCCTAAAACTTAATATATGTAAGTTAATGTACCCATTATCCTAAAATAAATGTATTGTTTCCCTATGAGACGAATCAATAAAAAAGGCAAGCACATTTCTATGCTCACCTTTTTCACAACAACAATGTGAATTAGACGACACTTGCGGAATGCTCAGTGCTTAAATCAAAGATGGCATTCTTAACAAAGATGTTAATCTGGAAGTAGTACTACTAATTAAGAATGCTACTCTAATACCCATAATAATTATGATTGAGAACAAGCTAAAGAGAAAATTCAAAGTATATCCCTCCACATTGAAGTTTAGTGTCAAATGATAACACTAATGTTAGTGTTAATTTGTGAAATAAATTTATTCAGTGGAATACCTAATATAAAATAATATTAGATGAATAAAAATAAAAAAGAGAAACAGCTTATTGAAACTAAGGGTGTTTTAGTTTAATTAGAATGCTAGATCTAATATCAGGGGGGGGCTGGTTAATGTTTAAGAGTGATTACGAGGAACCCTTTATTGGAATAGGAATTGAAGCCTATTGATGTGGAAACAGCTTTAAATATTCCAAACACAAAAGATACTAGACAGGCTATATGTATTTTGATTTTTGGAGGAGAAAGTAAACCTGCTTTTATGGTCGAAATGCTAAAACCCTCCTATATAAGATATAAACCATACAATAACTCATTTTTAACGCAAGGGCACTCTAGACTTTACGGAAGACATTGGGAAGAAGTTGAAAAATTACTTAAGGGAGCAAAAAAACTAAAAAAATAGTCATTCGTCAACAATTCGTCAACAAATGTAGATTTTACTAAGAATGCAAAGGAGTAAAAAAAGAAAAAACCTTGATATATCAAGGTTTTAGGTATGGAGCATAGCGGGATCGAACCGCTGACCTTTTGGCTGCCAGCCAAACGCTCTCCCAGCTGAGCTAATGCCCCGAAATTAAGTATAAACTTATTTTAGTTATTACTTAAAAATCTGTCAATTACTAAAAACAAAAAATCTACAGTACAATACTGCAGATTATCCCATATTCTCGACTTCGACTTGGTATACATCTTGAAGAGACTTCATTGCATAAAAAACATCGGTTGTGTACATTTTTCTATTTGTCATAACGATACAGCTTATCACAATGTCGTTTGATTCTTCCTTTACTTTTACCCTCTTAACGCCAAAACCTTTTCTTTTAATTTCTTTTATTAGGTCTGTTAAATTGGCATCGCGCTCTGTATATAGCTTTACTTTTATTTCTATTTCCTTCAATCTTTTAGGTCCGATCCAACTAATAATGTCGGGTAAAATTTTTACTCCTAAAATAATAAAAAGTACCCCTAATGTTGCCTCTGCATAAAATCCAACTCCGATCGTAATACCAATTCCAGCAGATGCAAGTACAATAGAAGCAGTTGTTAATCCGGAAATGACATCATTATTCCTTCTTAAAATAACTCCAGCCCCTAAAAAACCGATTCCACTAATTATGTAAGAAGGGATACGTCCTGGATCCATTGGACGAGAATATTCTTTTGAAAATAAAAACGCTGACTCATAGGATACAATCGTTAATAGACAGGCTATTACTGATACAATTAAACAAGTTTTTAACCCTAGAGGTTTTCCTTTCAACTCTCTTTCTAAACCGATTATGAAACCAGCAAGAGCAGCTAATGATAATTTTAATAGTACGTTATTTTGGATGGCTTGTTGAAAAAGTTCGAGCATCTTCTCACCCTCTCTCTACTCTTCTTTAATGTTGAAAAAAATAATGTTAGAAAATTATAACAAATTAATGTAAAATGATAAAGGTATTTATACTACATTACCTATAAGGAGATAGACATCATGAGTAAATGGTTTAATCCATATGTAGCCTTAGCGATTGGAGTTGTTTCCGTATCACTTTCTGCTATTTTCGTAAAATTTGCTGAAGCTCCAGCGGGTATAATTGCCTTTTATCGTTTATTATTCTCTGTTCTAATTTTATTACCAGTATTCTTATATAAATATGTAGGAGAATTAAAAGGTATTACGAAAAAAGATTGGTTCTTCTCTACCGTTGCAGGGGTTTTCCTTGCGTTTCATTTTATTCTATGGTTTGAGTCATTAAATTACACGAGTGTTGCTAGTTCAACCGTATTAGTTACTCTTCAACCCTTGTTTGCATTTGTCGGGACATATGTTTTCTTTAAAGAAAAAATTACAATTAAAGCGGTATTCTGTGGTGCAATAGCCATATTCGGTAGTTTTATTATTAGTTGGGGAGATTTCCGAATAAGTGGTATGGCACTGTATGGAGATATTTTGGCTCTTATTGCTTGTGCTTTAGTAACAGCCTACCTATTGTTTGGACAGGAAGTTCGCAAAAGATTATCCCTAATCACCTATACTTTTATTGTATACGGAATAAGCACTATTACCCTTTTCATATATGTTGTTGCAATGAACTATCCATTAACAGGATATGCAAATAGTGATTGGTTATGGTTTTTCCTATTAGCAGTTGTATCGACTCTATTAGGTCATTCCCTATTTAATTGGTCAATAAAATGGATAAGTACGAACGTTATCTCAATGAGTATATTGTTTGAACCCGTTGGGGCAAGTGTACTCGCTTTCTACCTTTTAAATGAATCTATTACGTTAACTCAGTTTATTGGAGGAAGTATTGTAATTTTAAGTATTGCAGTATACTTAAGAGATAATCGGAAAATAAAACAACGGACCAAACATTTAAAAGTAGGATAAAACAGAAGGACTCTTATGAAAGAGTTCTTTTTTATTGTAAAAATTTAATAGGATAATTTCTATATACTACGTCTTACTAATGTTGCATTAAAACTAAAGTGGATAAATAAAAAACGATGGGCAAATAATAATTTTTGTGTAAACCTATTAGAAAGGATATGAGGGTAATGAAGTTAAAAGCTTTTCTCTTTCTGACGGTATTATGTTTATTAGTAGCCTGTGGTAACGATGAAGAAAAGAAGAAGAAGGAAAAAGAAGAAGCTACACCTAAAACAGAAGAAACACAACGTCAAACTGGTAATTATACTACGTTAGAGGAACTAGAAAACATGGACATCAGTTCAGAGAATTTTAATTGGGATGATATTTACATATCAAGAGAAACTTTTAATGAAATATTAAAAGGTTTAACTGAACCAGATGCTGAAGAAGAGGTACTAATTGATCGGGCTGAATATATTGAACCAAATACAATTGAAATTGTAATTAATAATAAAGAGGGAGAATCATTAGAGAATACATTTCAAGCAGTTTTTTTAGATACGTTTATCCGACAGTTTTACAAGCATTCAGAACTATATAAGGAAGAAGAACCTCGAATTCGAATAGTGGATCTTGATGAGGTTGTAGTAGCTGAAAATACAGAACCTATTAACTTCGATGAAGAAGAAAATGCAAACACTGAAGAGGGTAACTAACAAAAAAAGGCTGTCCTTATGTACGGACAGCCTCAATATATATTTACACTAGCTTATTTGCGAAAATAGCAAAAATCATTGCTAAAGTAAAGCTAAAAATAACTCCTTCTCCTCTTACTTTCCCCTTTTTTTCAAATAATTTTATTCCCTCAAAATATGCGTATAAGAATAATCCAACAGAAGACATTAAGGCTACAATCATTGCTACATTTTTTACTAGATCCATTTTGGAACCTCCTATTAAATTTGTTATGCATAGTAGAGCATATGATAGAGGAATAAAAATAATTCTAGTAATTATTAAAAAAATATAGATTAAAGTTAAACGTTCTATTAACATAGGGATATTAAAACTAGTCCTTTGTAGTTCTACTAAATATAAAATACTAATCCGTACTAATGACAATATACTAATTTAATCGTTTCAGTGTACTTTGAAAAAAATATTAAAAAAGGTATTGCAAAATAATTTTCAACATGATATATTATTACTTGTCGCCGCGAGATGGCGCGAAAATAAAAGAAAAAAATAACTACTTGACGAATTGAAGACAAGTTGTTATTATAAGAAAGTCGCTTCTGAAGCGAAAATGTTCTTTGAAAACTAAACAAAACAATAGCGTGCAAGTCGGTTTTTTAAAATCGACAAAACAATAAATTGACGATAAGTCAGCAAACATTTTGAGCAATCAAATACTCTACGGAGAGTTTGATCCTGGCTCAGGACGAACGCTGGCGGCGTGCCTAATACATGCAAGTCGAGCGAACTTCTTTAGAGCTTGCTTTAAAGAAGTTAGCGGCGGACGGGTGAGTAACACGTGGGCAACCTGCCTGTAAGACTGGGATAACTTCGGGAAACCGGAGCTAATACCGGATAATATATAGTACCTCCTGGTACTATATTGAAAGATGGTTTCGGCTATCACTTACAGATGGGCCCGCGGCGCATTAGCTAGTTGGTGAGGTAACGGCTCACCAAGGCAACGATGCGTAGCCGACCTGAGAGGGTGATCGGCCACACTGGGACTGAGACACGGCCCAGACTCCTACGGGAGGCAGCAGTAGGGAATCTTCCACAATGGACGAAAGTCTGATGGAGCAACGCCGCGTGAGCGATGAAGGCCTTCGGGTCGTAAAGCTCTGTTGTTAGGGAAGAACAAGTGCGAGAGTAACTGCTCGCACCTTGACGGTACCTAACCAGAAAGCCACGGCTAACTACGTGCCAGCAGCCGCGGTAATACGTAGGTGGCAAGCGTTGTCCGGAATTATTGGGCGTAAAGCGCGCGCAGGCGGTTTCTTAAGTCTGATGTGAAAGCCCACGGCTCAACCGTGGAGGGTCATTGGAAACTGGGAGACTTGAGTGCAGAAGAGGAGAGTGGAATTCCACGTGTAGCGGTGAAATGCGTAGAGATGTGGAGGAACACCAGTGGCGAAGGCGACTCTCTGGTCTGTAACTGACGCTGAGGCGCGAAAGCGTGGGGAGCAAACAGGATTAGATACCCTGGTAGTCCACGCCGTAAACGATGAGTGCTAAGTGTTAGAGGGTTTCCGCCCTTTAGTGCTGCAGCTAACGCATTAAGCACTCCGCCTGGGGAGTACGGTCGCAAGACTGAAACTCAAAGGAATTGACGGGGGCCCGCACAAGCGGTGGAGCATGTGGTTTAATTCGAAGCAACGCGAAGAACCTTACCAGGTCTTGACATCCTCTGCCACCTCTAGAGATAGAGCGTTCCCCTTCGGGGGACAGAGTGACAGGTGGTGCATGGTTGTCGTCAGCTCGTGTCGTGAGATGTTGGGTTAAGTCCCGCAACGAGCGCAACCCTTGTTCTTAGTTGCCAGCATTTAGTTGGGCACTCTAAGGAGACTGCCGGTGACAAACCGGAGGAAGGTGGGGATGACGTCAAATCATCATGCCCCTTATGACCTGGGCTACACACGTGCTACAATGGACGGTACAAAGGGCAGCAAAACCGCGAGGTCGAGCCAATCCCATAAAACCGTTCTCAGTTCGGATTGTAGGCTGCAACTCGCCTACATGAAGCCGGAATCGCTAGTAATCGCGGATCAGCATGCCGCGGTGAATACGTTCCCGGGCCTTGTACACACCGCCCGTCACACCACGAGAGTTTGTAACACCCGAAGTCGGTGGGGTAACCTTTTGGAGCCAGCCGCCTAAGGTGGGACAGATGATTGGGGTGAAGTCGTAACAAGGTAGCCGTATCGGAAGGTGCGGCTGGATCACCTCCTTTCTAAGGAAAATCACGCTCATTGTTTTGTTTAGTTTTGAGAGATCATTCTCTCGTTCTATATTGGAAGAACTAAAGCGAGGAACCGTGCTAAAAGGTATTGTTGCTTATTTCTAACCTTTATTTGTTCTTTGAAAACTAGATAATATAAGTAATCAAGATACATTCACAAGTATCGTTCATCTTAGTAATTTTCTAATGATAACAATTCGCTGTTATCAACGAAACCTAATTTTGGGTTGAATACTAAGACAAATTAGAAGCGAGCAGGTTGAGGAAGCGACTGAGCGAGCGCCGGAGTGTACAAAAGCGTACATGAGGACGTGAGCGAAGGAAGCTGACTAGAGAAGCCGAAGCTTATCATTTGTCGACGGTTAAGTTATTAAGGGCGCACGGTGGATGCCTTGGCACTAGGAGCCGATGAAGGACGGGACTAACACCGATATGCTTTGGGGAGCTGTAAGTAAGCTTTGATCCAGAGATTTCCGAATGGGGAAACCCACTACTCGTAATGGAGTAGTATCCTTACCTGAATACATAGGGTATGGAAGGCAGACCCGGGGAACTGAAACATCTAAGTACCCGGAGGAAGAGAAAGCAAACGCGATTTCCTGAGTAGCGGCGAGCGAAACGGAATTAGCCCAAACCAAGAGGCTTGCCTCTTGGGGTTGTAGGACACTCTATACGGAGTTACAAAAGAACGGGGTAAACGAAGCGACCTGGAAAGGTCTGTCATAGAAGGTAAAAACCCTGTAGTTGAAACCTCGTTCTCTCTTGAGTGGATCCTGAGTACGGCGGGACACGAGAAATCCCGTCGGAAGCTGGGAGGACCATCTCCCAAGGCTAAATACTCCCTAGTGACCGATAGTGAACCAGTACCGTGAGGGAAAGGTGAAAAGCACCCCGGAAGGGGAGTGAAAAGATCCTGAAACCGTGTGCCTACAAGTAGTTAGAGCCCGTTAATGGGTGATAGCGTGCCTTTTGTAGAATGAACCGGCGAGTTACGATTACGTGCAAGGTTAAGTTGATGAGACGGAGCCGTAGCGAAAGCGAGTCTGAATAGGGCGTCATAGTACGTGGTCGTAGACCCGAAACCAGGTGATCTACCCATGTCCAGGGTGAAGTTCAGGTAACACTGAATGGAGGCCCGAACCCACGCACGTTGAAAAGTGCGGGGATGAGGTGTGGGTAGCGGAGAAATTCCAATCGAACCTGGAGATAGCTGGTTCTCTCCGAAATAGCTTTAGGGCTAGCCTTGAGTAAAGAGTCTTGGAGGTAGAGCACTGATTGGACTAGGGGTCCTCATCGGATTACCGAATTCAGTCAAACTCCGAATGCCAAAGACTTGTTTCTCAGGAGTCAGACTGCGAGTGATAAGATCCGTAGTCAAGAGGGAAACAGCCCAGACCGCCAGCTAAGGTCCCAAAGTATACGTTAAGTGGAAAAGGATGTGGAGTTGCTTAGACAACCAGGATGTTGGCTTAGAAGCAGCCACCATTTAAAGAGTGCGTAATAGCTCACTGGTCGAGTGACTCTGCGCCGAAAATGTACCGGGGCTAAACGTATCACCGAAGCTGCGGACTGTTCTTACGAACAGTGGTAGGAGAGCGTTCTAAGGGCGTTGAAGCTAGACCGTAAGGACTGGTGGAGCGCTTAGAAGTGAGAATGCCGGTATGAGTAGCGAAAGAAGGGTGAGAATCCCTTCCACCGAATGCCTAAGGTTTCCTGAGGAAGGCTCGTCCGCTCAGGGTTAGTCGGGACCTAAGCCGAGGCCGAAAGGCGTAGGCGATGGATAACAGGTTGATATTCCTGTACCACCTCATTCCGTTTGAGCGATGGAGGGACGCAGGAGGATAGGGTAAGCGCACTGTTGGATATGTGCGTCCAAGCAGTTAGGCTGGATAAGTAGGCAAATCCGCTTATCCTAAAGGCTGAGCTGTGATGGCGAGGGAAATATAGTACCGAAGTTCCTGATTCCACACTGCCAAGAAAAGCTTCTAGCGAGGAATATGGTGCCCGTACCGCAAACCGACACAGGTAGGCGAGGAGAGAATCCTAAGGTGAGCGAGAGAACTCTGGTTAAGGAACTCGGCAAAATGACCCCGTAACTTCGGGAGAAGGGGTGCTCTGTTAGGGTGTTAAAGCCCGAGAGAGCCGCAGTGAATAGGCCCAGGCGACTGTTTAGCAAAAACACAGGTCTCTGCGAAGCCGTAAGGCGAAGTATAGGGGCTGACGCCTGCCCGGTGCTGGAAGGTTAAGGGGAAAGGTTAGCGCTTTGGCGCGAAGCTTTGAACCGAAGCCCCAGTAAACGGCGGCCGTAACTATAACGGTCCTAAGGTAGCGAAATTCCTTGTCGGGTAAGTTCCGACCCGCACGAAAGGCGTAACGATCTGGGCACTGTCTCAACCAGAGACTCGGTGAAATTATAGTACCTGTGAAGATGCAGGTTACCCGCGACAGGACGGAAAGACCCCGTGGAGCTTTACTGTAGCCTGATATTGAATTTTGGTACAGCTTGTACAGGATAGGTAGGAGCCTGAGAAGCCGGAGCGCTAGCTTCGGTGGAGGCGTCGGTGGGATACTACCCTGGCTGTATTGAAATTCTAACCCGCGAGCCTTATCGGCTCGGGAGACAGTGTCAGGTGGGCAGTTTGACTGGGGCGGTCGCCTCCTAAAGAGTAACGGAGGCGCCCAAAGGTTCCCTCAGAATGGTTGAAAATCATTCGTAGAGTGTAAAGGCACAAGGGAGCTTGACTGCGAGACCTACAAGTCGAGCAGGGACGAAAGTCGGGCTTAGTGATCCGGTGGTTCCGCATGGAAGGGCCATCGCTCAACGGATAAAAGCTACCCCGGGGATAACAGGCTTATCTCCCCCAAGAGTCCACATCGACGGGGAGGTTTGGCACCTCGATGTCGGCTCATCGCATCCTGGGGCTGTAGTCGGTCCCAAGGGTTGGGCTGTTCGCCCATTAAAGCGGTACGCGAGCTGGGTTCAGAACGTCGTGAGACAGTTCGGTCCCTATCCGTCGTGGGCGTAGGAAATTTGAGAAGAGCTGTCCTTAGTACGAGAGGACCGGGATGGACGCACCGCTGGTGTACCAGTTGTCTTGCCAAAGGCATAGCTGGGTAGCTACGTGCGGACGGGATAAGTGCTGAAAGCATCTAAGCATGAAGCCCCCCTCAAGATGAGATTTCCTTTAGCATTATGCTAGTAAGATCCCTGAAAGATGATCAGGTTGATAGGTTCGAGGTGGAAGCGTGGCGACACGTGTAGCTGACGAATACTAATCGATCGAGGACTTAACCAATGTATATGAACGATACGAACTATCTTGATGAAAATATTATCTAGTTTTGAAAGAATAAAAAAACACTTGATTTTTTATGAAAAGTGAATATAATTATTCTTGTCACTTAATAATAGTCTGGTAATGATGGCGAAGAGGTCACACCCGTTCCCATACCGAACACGGAAGTTAAGCTCTTCAGCGCCGATGGTAGTTGGGGGCTGTCCCCCTGCGAGAGTAGGACGTTGCCAGGCTGTTATAACGGAGGATTAGCTCAGCTGGGAGAGCACCTGCCTTACAAGCAGGGGGTCGGCGGTTCGATCCCGTCATCCTCCACCATTATTATTTAACTAAACTAAATATGCCGGTGTAGCTCAGTTGGTAGAGCACGATCGAATACGCTTCGAAGGAATCACTTCAGCGCACAAATCGAGCTGCTACTTGAATAATCTTTCTGAGATTTGGGTGACGGCTATTAAAAAGAAGTAATAGTTTTAAATGCAAATTATATATGCCGGTGTAGCTCAGTTGGTAGAGCAACTGACTTGTAATCAGTAGGTCGTGGGTTCGACTCCTATCGCCGGCACCATTTATTAAGTGCCATTAGCTCAGTCGGTAGAGCACGTCGGAATTTGCTACGAAGCATAAGCTTCAGCGTACATGCCGAGCTGCTACTTGAATTAACATCCTGAGGCATGGACGTCTAAAGGAAACACTTCTTCGAATAGTATCATGCTTACAGTTGTATTAGACTTTAGGCAGAATAATAATTAAGTGCCATTAGCTCAGTCGGTAGAGCATCTGACTTTTAATCAGAGGGTCGAAGGTTCGAGTCCTTCATGGCACACCATCTACGCGGGTGTGGCGGAATTGGCAGACGCGCTAGACTTAGGATCTAGTGTCTTTGACGTGGGGGTTCGAGTCCCTTCACCCGCATAAGTAAATATTAGCGGAAGTAGTTCAGTGGTAGAACACCACCTTGCCAAGGTGGGGGTCGCGGGTTCGAATCCCGTCTTCCGCTCCACGAAAGTTGCCGGGGTGGCGGAACTGGCAGACGCACAGGACTTAAAATCCTGCGGTAGGTGACTACCGTACCGGTTCGATTCCGGTCCTCGGCACCATTTTTAAAAATAAGAATAGCGCCCGTAGCTCAATTGGATAGAGCGTTTGACTACGGATCAAAAGGTTAGGGGTTCGAGTCCTCTCGGGCGCGCCATTCACGGGAAGTAGCTCAGCTTGGTAGAGCACTTGGTTTGGGACCAAGGGGTCGCAGGTTCAAATCCTGTCTTCCCGACCAGATAACATTTTAATTGATTTAACTCATGGGGCCTTAGCTCAGCTGGGAGAGCGCCTGCCTTGCACGCAGGAGGTCAGCGGTTCGATCCCGCTAGGCTCCACTTATCTTTAATAAAATACTTTGGCGGTGTAGCTCAGCTGGCTAGAGCGTACGGTTCATACCCGTGAGGTCGTGGGTTCGACTCCCTCCGCCGCTACCAAAGGACCTTTAGCTCAGTTGGTTAGAGCAGACGGCTCATAACCGTCCGGTCGTAGGTTCGAGTCCTACAAGGTCCACCATGTATCATTCATAATTCGGAGGAATACCCAAGTCCGGCTGAAGGGATCGGTCTTGAAAACCGACAGGGGTGTTAAAGCCCGCGGGGGTTCGAATCCCTCTTCCTCCGCCATATTATATTTATCATTCAAGAAATTATATCGTTCGAATGATGAAAAATGGCTACTTTAGAAAAAGAATATGTAGTAATTTTTATCGTCGCGGGGTGGAGCAGTCCGGTAGCTCGTCGGGCTCATAACCCGAAGGTCGCAGGTTCAAATCCTGTCCCCGCAACCAGGTCCCGTGGTGTAGCGGTTAACATGCCTGCCTGTCACGCAGGAGATCGCGGGTTCGATTCCCGTCGGGACCGCCATTATAAAAATTAATATTTAGGCTCGGTAGCTCAATCGGTAGAGCAACGAGCAAAGCATCATCGAAATTACTACGAGTTGTACTCGTCGAGAGGCTTCTTGAATAATCTTCCTGAGACGAGGACAATGGATACGAAAGACAAAGTTTAGGCCCGAAAATATTAAATGGCTCGGTAGCTCAGTCGGTAGAGCAATGGACTGAAAATCCATGTGTCGGCGGTTCGATTCCGTCCCGAGCCACCATTTTAATTATTATTATAAATCTTAAATGCCGGTGTAGCTCAGTTGGTAGAGCAACTGACTTGTAATCAGTAGGTCGTGGGTTCGACTCCTATCGCCGGCACCATCAATATTATTAGTACATTACCATGGCGGTTGTGGCGAAGTGGTTAACGCACCAGATTGTGGCTCTGGCACTCGTGGGTTCGATTCCCATCAATCGCCCTTTATGCGGGTGTAGTTTAATGGTAAAACCTCAGCCTTCCAAGCTGATGTCGTGGGTTCGATTCCCATCACCCGCTCCATTTAGGGGCCTATAGCTCAGCTGGTTAGAGCGCACGCCTGATAAGCGTGAGGTCGATGGTTCGAGTCCATTTAGGCCCACCATATTTTATTCCACCATAGCTCAGCGGTAGAGCAACGAGCAAAGCTTCATAGAATAACTGCGAGTTGTACTCGTCGAGCAGCATCTTGAATTAGCTTTCTGAGACGAGGACATTCGGCTATATGAAATCTAGTTCGTAAAAGAAAATAATATTTCTATTCCACCATAGCTCAGCGGTAGAGCATTCGGCTGTTAACCGAAGGGTCGTAGGTTCGAATCCTACTGGTGGAGCCATTTGGAGAAGTACTCAAGTGGCTGAAGAGGCGCCCCTGCTAAGGGTGTAGGTCGGGTAACCGGCGCGAGGGTTCAAATCCCTCCTTCTCCGCCAGCTATATGAAATTTGGCCCGTTGGTCAAGCGGTTAAGACACCGCCCTTTCACGGCGGTAACACGGGTTCGAATCCCGTACGGGTCATCTAAACAGTAGTCTATAAGACTACTGTTTTTTCTTTTGCTAGGAAACTAAAAAAATTGTAACTTTGTAGTGAACAGTATAACCTATTTGTCTCTTCTAGGACGAGCGCATAAACCAACTGCAAATTTTCTGTTACGTCCATATGACATAGCAACTCGAATTATCCTAGTTACCACTGCATTTCGTTTCCTCTTTCCCTTTGTTTAAAATGGTTGATTCTATCCATATTTCTATAGTTTGTTATAATAAATATAGTTACACAACTAGATCGACATCTTACTCTTTTAAGTAGGAAGTGAATTTAAGATGTTACCTTTTAATCTATCAAAACAGCTAGAACTCTCCGAAATTAATATGGTTACCTCACGATTACGTGCCCTTCAACAAATATCTAATAACGAATTAGGTGTAAATATTACTCAATTTGGCAATGCAACTGCCTTTTCAATTAATGGTATACCTGGTCCAGCTTACAATACAGTGAAAGGATTAACAGATGCAGAAGAACATCTTTTAGATGAAATCTTTTTCCATTATGCCGCGAAAAAAATTCCAATACAACTAGAGATAGTACCTGGACATGTAAGCTCACGACTGTTATCCAAACTTCCAAACTACGGAGTTTCTCACAAAGATTTTCATACTACATTGTTTAGTTCTGGGTCAAAGCCAACTATTCATAAGTTAAATAGCCATGTAAACATTACTGAATTAACCGTTGAACAGTTTCATCTATATGGAGAAATTTATGTAAAAGCTTTTAACATGCCAACTTCTTTTAAAGAAGCAGTAAGTGGAAACAACATAATATTGCATGGTTTAGAAGGTTGGAAATTCTATTTGGCCACTATTGAAGAAAAGCCAGTCGGAGTAGGAGTATTACATATACATCATCATGTTGCAACTTTAGCTGTAGCCGCTACACTTCCAGAAAAGCGTGATAAGGGTATACATACTAGCTTAATATATGAACGCATATATGATGCTTTAGGTAGTGGTGCTCAATTAATATGTGGACAAGCTAAGTATGGAAGTGTTAGCCATTATAATATGCACAAGTTGGGCTTACAAGTAGCTTATACGAAAGCTCTATGGTCCTAATATAAAAATAATGTACTATCCTTCCATCTAAGTATCGTTTGGAGAAAGTATAAGATAATACAACACCTAACATTTATACAAGAATCTTAATTTTATGGTTTACTTTTATATATAGTATGTAAATGCAAAAAGCTCGTTTATTACGAGCTTTTTTTTTGCAAGTAAATTAAGAAAATGGTGGCATTAAGTTTTCACAGTATAAAAATAGGTCAAAATATACAATAAGAAACTATTATTCCACAAAAATTTTTCCATTTAACATAAAAACATATCGACAGGTTTCTACAAAATGCTACTCGTTTGTGAAATTTGTGAAAACGTTAGCACGAGTAATAAAAAAATGTGTTCGTTCTAGTAGAAGCATTGAAAGCGGTTAATTTCTTCTGCAGCTTTCGACAATAATTTTATTATTTAAAATTTTGTAAAAACATGTCTACAAAAATAATTATACAGTTGTCAGAAAACTATTTATCATAATTAGTAGGAAACATTATGAAGGAAGGGTGAAGAAATGCTTGTCGCTACTCCAACAGATTATCAGTTGCACTTATTTCATGAAGGAACATACTACAAAAGCTTTGAATTGTTTGGTTCACACATTGTAAAGAAAAGAAGAAAGTTAGTAGGTACTAGATTTACTGTTTGGGCACCAAATGCTAAAAATGTTAGATTGATTGGTTCCTTCAACAATTGGAATGGATCTAGTAATGAATTAGAAAGGTTGAATAAGGAAGGTGTTTGGACAATACTCATTCCAGATGAGGACTTGAGTGGACATCTTTATAAGTACGAAATAGTCACACAAACTGGTGAGATTTTACATAAAGCAGATCCGTACGCTTTTTATTCAGAAGTGCGACCAAATACTGCCTCTATCGTCTATCCATTAAACGGCTATAAATGGAAGGATGCAAATTGGCGACGTAAGAAAAAAAGACAATCTATATATGAAAAGCCATTGTTTATATATGAGCTACATCTTGCATCTTGGAAAAAGAAACAAGATGGTTCTTTGTATAATTACGAGGAATTGGCAGATGAATTAATACCGTACGTTAAAGAAATGGGTTATACCCACATAGAATTATTACCATTAGTTGAACATCCATATGATCGTTCGTGGGGATATCAAGGTACTGGCTATTACTCTGCAACAAGTCGGTATGGAACTCCACATGAACTGATGATGTTTATTGATAAATGTCATCAAGAAGATATAGGAGTCATTCTTGATTGGGTTCCAGGGCATTTTTGTAAAGATGCACATGGATTATATATGTTTGATGGTACTCCAACATTTGAATATGCTGCATATAACGATAGAGAAAATGAGGTATGGGGAACAGCAAATTTTGATTTAGGAAAAACGGAGGTTCAGAGCTTTCTAATCTCCAATGCGATCTTTTGGATGGAATATTTCCATGTAGATGGCTTCCGTGTGGATGCAGTAGCAAATATGCTGTTTTGGCCTAATTCGGATGAGCTCCATGCAAATCCTTTTGCGATAAATTTTTTAAAGAAATTAAATGAAGCAGTATATGAATTTGATTATAGTGCGTTAATGATTGCTGAAGATTCAACAGATTGGCCCCTAGTAACAAAACCAACCTCTGTTGATGGATTAGGTTTTAATTATAAGTGGAATATGGGTTGGATGAACGACATGTTATCTTACATGATTCTATCGCCTGAACAACGTAGAAATCATCATAATAAAGTCACTTTTTCCCTCCTTTATGCATTTTCAGAAAACTTTATTTTACCCTTATCTCACGATGAAGTAGTTCATGGTAAACGATCTTTACTAAATAAAATGCCAGGTGACTACAGTGGGAAATTTGATCAATTAAGGCTTTTTTATGGATATTATATGACTCACCCTGGCAAAAAATTATTATTTATGGGAAGCGAGTTCGGTCAATGGGATGAATGGAAAGACCAAGACCAATTAGATTGGGTGTTAATGGACGAATTTAATACCCATAAACAGATGCAAATATTTATGAAAGATTTAATTAAAACATATACTGAAACACCAGCTTTGTTTGAGAAAGACCATGAGCAAGATGGCTTTGAATGGATTGATGCTAATAACTCTGATCAAAGTATTTTTAGTTTTATACGTAAAGGAAAAAAAGATGATGAATTTGTCATTATTTTATGTAATTTCACGAAAGAGCAATACGTAGATTATAAAATTGGAGTTCCTGAACTTACTAACTACGAAGAATTTTTCACTAGTAGTCGAAGTGAGTATGGAGGTTCGAGTAGTTTACAAAGCAAAGAATCATCTTCAGTAGAAGGAGAATATCATGGAAAGCCGTATCATATGTTGGTCGATATTGCACCATTTGGTTTTAGTATGTGGAGGCCGAAGAGAAGACGATGGGAGAGAGGGAATTCATGAAAATGAAAAAAAGTTGTGTAGCAATGTTGTTAGCGGGTGGAAAGGGCAGTCGTTTGAGCTCGCTAACGAAAAATATTGCAAAACCAGCAGTTCCGTTTGGTGGAAAATACCGTATTATCGATTTTACGTTAAGTAATTGTACGAATTCTGGAATCGATACGGTTGGCATATTAACGCAATATCAACCTTTAGAGCTCCATTCCTATATTGGAATTGGAAGTGCATGGGATCTTGATCGACGAAATGGTGGGGTAACTGTTCTTCCACCATACAGTGAATCAGCTGGAGTGAAATGGTATACAGGTACTGCTAGTGCAATATATCAAAATATGAATTACTTAAAGCAGTACGACCCTGAGTACGTTTTAATATTATCAGGAGATCATATTTATAAGATGGATTATGCAGAGATGCTCGATTTTCATGTAGAAAAAAATGCAGATGTATCAATATCTGTTATCGAGGTTCCATGGGAAGAAGCGAGTCGTTTTGGAATTATGAATACGAATGATCAACAAGAGGTTATTGAATTTGATGAGAAGCCAGCTCACCCAAAAAGCAATTTAGCCTCAATGGGGATATATATATTTAAGTGGTCAATTTTAAAAGAATATTTAGAAATGGATGACCGGAATCCAGAATCTAGCCATGACTTCGGAAAAGACGTTATCCCTCTACTTCTTGAAGAGAAAAAGAAATTAGTCGCTTATCCTTTTAAAGGGTACTGGAAGGATGTCGGTACTGTTAAAAGCTTATGGGAAGCTAATATGGATTTGTTAGAAGAAGGCTGTGAACTGAATTTGTTCGATCATGATTGGCGTATATATTCCGTTAATCCTAATCAGCCCCCACAATTTATTGCTTCATACGCAGAAGTAAATGATTCCCTCGTAAATGAAGGCTGCTTTATTGAAGGGAAAGTAGATCATTCCGTACTTTTTCAAGGGGTAACGCTAGGGAAAAATAGTATCGTACGCTCGTCGGTTATTATGCCAGATGCGCAAATAGGGGAAAACGTGTATATAGAACGTGCAATTATTCCTAGTGGGTTAGTCATCCCGGATGGAACAGTTGTAGCACCAGAAAAATACGAAGAAGAAATTATTTTAGTTACGGAAGAATTAGTAGAAGAAGGAATTACAAAGGTTTCAAAGCTAACTTAATTTGACTGTATAGGGGGATGTGGAATGAATCAATCAATGTTAGGGATTATAGATGCAACTGCACAGAAAGAAGAAATTCAAGATTTAACAAGTAACCGCTCATTAGCGGCGGTTCCAATTGGTGGACGCTACCGTTTAATCGATTTTGTTTTATCCAATATGGTCAATTCTGGGATACAAAGTGTTGCGATATTTCCTCGCTATCAATATCGCTCTTTAATGGACCACCTTGGCTCAGGAAAAGAATGGGATTTAAATAGAAAAAGAGATGGACTTTTCTTCTTTCCAAGTTCTGAAAAGGAATTATTAAATGGAATAGGTTCTTTTCATCAGTTCAGATCGAATATCGACTTCTTTTTAAGAAGTAAGCAAAAATACGTACTCATTACGAATAGTCACACAGTTTGTAATATTGATTATAAGAAAATATTAGAGCGTCATTTAGAAAATCAATGTGATATTACACAAGTGAATCAAAAAGGGAAAATGTTAGATATGTTCATACTTGAAAAGGATCTACTAATTAAACTGTTCTCCAATAAAGAGTCAGGTTACAGGAATATTATGGATGTAGTAAAGGATCGTAATCATAACTTAACAGTATGTGATTATGAGCATAGCGGATATGTTGCAGTAGTAGATTCTATATCAAACTATTATTCACACAGTCTTTCTCTATTAAATCCGAACATCTGGAAAGAATTATTCCTACGTAATCGTCCAATTTACACGAAAGTAAAGGATGAGGCTCCAACAAAATATTCGAAAGATGCATACGTGAAAAATTCTTTAATTGCAAATGGGGCAATTATTGAAGGACATGTAGAAAACTGTATCGTCTTTAGAGGAGTAAAAATTGAAAAGGGCACAGTAGTTAAAAATAGTATTGTGATGCAAAAAAGTGTCATAAAGGAAAATAGTGTTTTAGACAATGTTATTTTGGATAAAGATGTAAGAGTAGAACCAAAAACAATATTAATTGGAAAAATAGCTGAGCCGTTAGTATTGAAAAAAGGAACAGTCCAAGGAGCGCTGATGAACTCGTGAACGTTTTATTTGTCGTATCAGAGTGTGTCCCTTTTGTAAAATCAGGGGGGCTTGGTGATGTAGCAGGTGCCTTACCGAAGGAATTAAAAAAATTAGGGACAGATGTGAGGGTAATACTACCTAAATACGGGCAAATTTCTGCTGAATATAAAGATGCAATGGAGAATATTGGGGTTATATATATACAAGTTGGTTGGCGTCGACAATATTGTGGAATTGAAAGGTTAATAGTAGATGACGTTACGTATTACTTTATCGATAACGAATATTATTTTAATAGGGATTCTTTGTACGGTCATTTTGATGATGGAGAACGCTTTTCTTTCTTTTGCCGAGCAGTATTAGAAATTATACCTGTTATATCGTTTATTCCTGAAGTAATCCATTGCCATGATTGGCATACCGGAATGGTCAATTTCCTTTTGGAAAATGAATATAAATATGATGTTAGATATAAGGATATAAAAACCGTCTTTACCATACACAATTTACAGTTTCAAGGCATTTTTCCGCAACATATTTTAGGGGACTTATTAGGCTTAGATAACCGTTACTTCACTACAGATCAATTAGAGTTTTATGGAAATGTTAACTTCATGAAAGCTGCACTAGTTTCTTCTCATGCGATAACAACTGTAAGTCCAACGTATAAAAACGAAATACAAACCGAATATTTTGGAGAAAGATTAGATGGAGTATTAAGAGAAAAGTCACATCTATTAGAGGGAATAGTAAATGGAATAGATGAGGAAGTTTACAACCCGTTAAATGATCCAGTTATTGTAGCAAACTATTCTGTTCAACATATTGAGCCGAAATATGAAAATAAACAATATCTACAAAAAATATGTCAATTACCCGTACGACCAGAAGTTCCTATCATTTCAATGGTGAGCCGTTTAACTAAGCAAAAAGGTTTAGATTTAGTAAAACATGTCTTTCATGAGGTGCTAGAAGAAGATGTCCAATTTATCGTTCTAGGGACGGGAGAAGCTGAATTTGAACAATTCTTTAGACAGTTAGCAGCTCAGTATCCCCAAAAAGTAAAAGTTGTAATAGGATTTAATGAAGATTTTGCTCATCAAATATATGCTGGAGCAGACTTTTTCTTAATGCCTTCTAAATTTGAACCATGTGGTTTAGGGCAACTTATCGCAATGAGATATGGCACGATACCAATTGTTCGTGAAACAGGAGGATTAAACGATACTGTTTTTTCTTATAACGAAGAAACAACAGAAGGAAATGGCTTTAGTTTTACAAATTATAATGCCCATGACATGTTATTTACGATACGTCGAGCAATCTCCTTATATAAAGAAAAAAAAGTATGGAATCGTCTTGTTAAAAACGCGATGAGTAGAGACTACAGTTGGGCGAGTTCAGCCTTTAAATACAACAAGTTATATTCATCTTTGTCAACGAGGAGGAACGTACATGTTCTCGAATAAAGAAAGTTTTAAAAGATTATATTTAAAAAAACTTGAAAGAATGTGTGGTAAAAAGTTTGACGAATCAACAATACGAGATCAATTTCAAACGTTAGGAAGCCTCATAAGGGAACATATAAGCCAAGATTGGATAGAAACAAATGAACGGTACCGTGCTGATAATGAGAAGCAGGTGTATTATTTATCGATTGAATTTTTACTTGGTCGTTTATTAGGTAGCAATTTGCTAAATTTAGGAATTCGTGATGTTGTAGAGGAAGGTTTAAATGATCTTGGAATTGATTTGCATCAGCTTGAAGAAATGGAAGCTGATGCTGGTTTAGGTAATGGGGGATTAGGTAGATTAGCTGCCTGTTTCCTAGATTCGCTAGCTTCGTTAAACCTACCTGGGCACGGTTGCGGAATACGATATAAACATGGCCTATTCGATCAAAAAATAGTGGATGGATACCAAGTCGAATTACCAGAGCAGTGGTTAAGACACGGAAATGTCTGGGAAGTGAGACGCCCTGAAAACGCAGTTGAAGTAAACTTTTGGGGAAAGGTCGAGTCGTATCAAGAGGATGGTAAGTGGTTGTTTCGACATGCAAATGGTGAGAAGGTTTTAGCGGTTCCATATGACGTACCTGTAATTGGCTACGAAACGAAAACAGTAAATACACTTCGACTTTGGAGTGCTGAACCTAGTCCATATCCACATACGAAGGATGTATTACAATATAAGCGAGATACAGAATCAGTTTCTGAATTTTTATACCCTGATGACACACATGACGATGGGAAAATTTTAAGATTAAAGCAACAATATTTTTTAGTTGCTGCGAGTATAGGTAGTATTGTTCGTTCCTATAGATTGAAAAATGGGCATTTAAAAGATTTCCATAAACGGGTGACAATTCATATTAATGATACTCATCCTGTTTTAGCAATTCCAGAGTTAATGAGGATTCTATTAGATGATGAAGGCTTTAGTTGGGAAGAAGCTTGGGAAATTACGTCTAATACGATTTCATATACAAACCATACAACTCTCTCTGAAGCGTTAGAAAAGTGGCAGATTTCTATCTTTCAACCGCTATTACCAAGGATTTATATGATTGTTGAAGAGATAAATGAAAGATATTGTAAAGAATTATGGAGTAAATATCCTGGTGACTGGCAGCGGATAGAGCAAATGGCGATAATTGCTCACGGATTAGTAAAAATGGCGCATTTAGCTATTGCGGGAAGTTATAGCGTCAACGGTGTTGCTAAAATCCATACGGATATTTTAAAAAAGAGAGAAATGCGTTTATTTTATGAGGCGCATCCAGAGAAGTTTAATAGTAAAACAAATGGTATTACACATAGAAGATGGTTAATAAAGTCGAATCCACAATTAACACAATTAATTAATGATTCAATTGGAGAAGGGTGGATTCATGAACCTAGTAAACTATCTTCACTAAAAGATCTAGCAAACGATCAATCTTTTCTTGAAAAACTTTCAAAGGTGAAACAAACGAGGAAACAAATACTGGCGAAGCGAATATTCGAGCAACAAGGACTGAAAGTTGATACGGATAGTATTTTTGATGTGCAAGTTAAACGATTGCATGCCTACAAAAGGCAGCTTTTAAATGTACTCCACATTATGTATTTATACAACCGTTTGAAGGAAGACTCATCGTTTGAAATACACCCACGTACTTTTATATTCGGTGCCAAAGCTTCGCCAGGTTATTATTATGCGAAAAAAGTTATTAAACTCATAAACTCGTTAGCAGAGAAAGTGAATAATGACAAGGATGTCCGCGAACAATTAAAAATTGTGTTTTTAGAAAATTATCGTGTTTCGTTGGCAGAGGATATATTCCCGGCTGCGGACGTCAGTGAACAAATATCAACGGCAAGCAAAGAAGCATCTGGGACTGGGAACATGAAATTTATGATGAATGGTGCTGTTACATTAGGGACGTTGGATGGAGCTAATGTAGAAATTTTAGAAGAGGTTGGCCAAGAGAATATTTTTATTTTTGGCCTTAAAGCTGATGATGTTCTTCACTATCAGCAACATGGTGGCTATAATTCCTCAGAGTATTACCATCATGATGGACGAATTGAGCAAGTGATGGAACAACTTATAAATGGCTTTTTCCCAAACGTTCAAGACCATTTTGAACCTATTTATGACTCTTTATTAGTACAAAATGATGAATATTTTGTGTTGAAAGATTTTGGAGCATATGCAAAGATTCAAGAACAGGTAAATGAAGCGTACTTAAATCGTACTAGGTGGTTAACGATGAGCGCTAACAATATTGCAGCTTCGGGCTACTTTTCTAGTGACCGAACGATTGCGCAATATGCAGAAGAAATATGGAGAATTACAAATAGTAGAGTGAAAAGCTATTAATAGTGGAGAGGGACAATATACAGTCCCTCTTTTTATGCATCTGGATCCAGTGACTTGGTGCTGGGGGAAAATTAAAAAAGTGTAGGGTATGAAGTATTACGATTTCAGTTATTTTCTTTAACTGCAGCGATATATGTTTCCATGCTGTGGTTTTTTATTATAGAACCTTCTCTTTTTACAAATCGAATAGCGCTTGGAATATGGCGATAATACCAATGTTGTTTTGAAATTGGACTGTACACTCGGGAAGTTGGAACAAAAGGTACTATGTCTAATAAATTAACAAAGCGAATGGACGGAGGTCCCTGTTTCTTATACTCTTCTACGAAACCTTCATCTCCAACACGCGGGCTACCATAGTTATACATAATTATAGAAGAAAATAGTTTTTCTATGTTACATTCAAGTGCTAAAAGCGTAGCTAGTGCACCACCTAAACTGTGTCCAGTAATTAATAATGTTTTCTTCTTTGATAATGTTTCAAGAGTAGAAAGTATCTCGTCTCTAACAGAATTATAAATCGATAAAAATCCACTATGCACTAAAGGTGAGGGAGAACAGTATGGGAAATGTTCTTGACTTACTTCAAGGTCTGAAATCCAATCAAGATTAGTTTGTGTACCCCTAAAGGCTACAACGATAACTTCTTCTGATTCAATGATAAAGCCAAACCATTCTGTTAAATGGAAAGAAACTCCTTTAAATTCTTTCTCCAGTTGAAAGCCTGGAGGTAAAGAAAATATTCCATTTTGATGAAATTGGTCATATGCTAATTGACAACACTCTGCAAGTAAAACAGACCACTCTTTTGAAAAATGATCCATACGCAATAAAATAGCCCCTTTCCCATCCCCATAAAAATAGGTGTTACCAATAAATATGTGTAGGAATAAGGAAAAATGAAACTAAAAATACTGGTACAGAAATAAAGTATTATTCTGTACCAGCAATTTAAAATGAGTACCTTTATTTATCTTCTTCTAAAGCTTCTTCTGTATAAGGATCCTTTTCATAACCAGGTAGGTCTCCAAATGAAGTCATAATCCCTTCTTCATCTAATTGTTGTTCATATTTTTCATGTTGATCGTTATTGTATACTTTAATTTCTTTTCCGTACATGTCTGTACCTATAAAGTTTTCAAAGTCTTCTACATACCCTTCGTTTTCTCCGCTTTCCACGTATACGTCGTTATAATGGTCCACACCTCTATCATCTAAATCAGATGGAGATTCACTCGTCCCATATTCAGATACAATCTGCCAAGTATCCTCTGAATCAAAAGTTACAGCTTCTTCATCATCGAACTCAAATTTTCCAAATGCAGGCATTAATACACCTTCTTCAACCGGTCGATTGTGTGAAACGATTTGGTTTGGACTATGTTCTTTACAGTAAGTAGTAGAAGGAATTGCCTCTAGTCGTTCTTCATCAATATCCTTGCCACAAACTTCACATTTACCATACGAACCATTCTCCATTGCTTGGAGTGCATGGTTAATATCAGCTAATTCTTTTTCCGTATGCTCATTTAAAGCGATATCTTTTTCACGTTCATATAATTCCGTCCCTAAATCACCTGGATGATTATCGTAAGCGGATAGCTCACCTACAGAATTATAAGGGTTTTCCCGCTCTAATTGATAATGGTCATTTTCTTTAAAGCGTTCTTCGATTTCTTTTTTTGTATGAATTAATTCAGCTTTTAATTTAGCTAATTTGTCATTTTGTATCATGTTAAATCTCCTTCCTCCGATTACGAAGTGAAAGCAATTTTCACCATCTATTTGTATTATGAACGGAATGGAAGAAATAATGATTGGCAATATGTGAGTAAAAAATAAAAAAGACTGCAGGCAGTCCTTTAAAAATTATACGAAATATCCAATTAATAAACCAATACATACTAAAAACCCAAAGATTGTATTCGTTTTTGCAGTAGCTACCATTGCTGGCATCATGCTCACATTGCTGTTATTTTTTTTGAATTCTGTGACGGCTGTAATAGGTTTTCGAACAGATAAGAAAATTAATAATGTCCAATATGAAATGAAACCAATTAAAACAAAGGATACGATTAAGGCGAAAGAAATAATAAACATTCCCGCAAGGACCTTAATAGCATTGTCTCGACCAACTAGAATTGCTAATGTTTTACGACCGTTTTCTTTATCTCCATCTAAATCACGAATATTATTTGAAAGTAAAATAGCACCGACTAATATGGAAGCTGGAATAGAAACAAGTACTGCTGTAGTACTTACTGTTCCCGTTTGAATAAAGTAGGAAATGGCAATAATTCCAAATCCCATAAAGAAGCCTGATACAATTTCGCCAAATGGAGTGTAAGCTATTGGAAGAGGCCCACCTGTATATAGGTAGCCTACAATCATGCAAACTGTTCCAATTGCTGCAATCCACCATGTAGTTTCCATACAAATATAAACACCTAAAAGTACTGCTATACCATAGAATGTCAGAGCAATCGTCATGACCGTTTTAGGTGATATACCTTCTCGAACGATGGCTCCCCCAATACCGACAGAGTTCTCGTTATCTAATCCTCTTTTAAAATCATAATATTCATTAAACATATTCGTTGCAGCCTGAATGAGTAAGCTTGCAATTAGCATAGCTAAATATAATGGCCAATGGAGTGAAGTATCGTACATTGCTAAAACAGCACCAATCGTTACCGGAACAAAAGCAGCTGTTAATGTATGTGGACGCATTAAGTTCCACCATACTCTCCAACGCCTATTCGGTTGCATCATATTTGGTGTATTAGTTTGAATTGTTTGTGATTGCATTGTTGTTCCTCCTTCCCCAATATGGAGGTGAATGTTTTTTTGCATAACGTATAAATTATAAATACAGTTTAAGTTTAAGTAAAGGTTTAATTAGTGTCAACGATTAAGTAGAAGAAACAAAGGGAACGTTTGGAAAACATACATTTATATAGAAGAAAAAAGTTGAAAGCGGTTCATTTTATTGACATAAAAGTAATGACAGGTGTATCTTAAAAGGAGTGATTAAGAGACTTTTGTCTTACGGTTAAAGTTTTTGGGGGGAGCAAATTGGTTACGTTACAGAAGAGCAAGTGGAAACATTTTTGGAACGGCTGGGATTCATTAAATAGAAGCAAAGAAGTTTTATATAGTTATACAAAGAAAATAAGTGAAATTAATCCCCTACAATTCTTCCACAATGGAAGTGCTAATTTTAAAGGTCAACGCTTTTTTTGGACAAATAGAGCACGTAATGAAATGATTGTGGGCTTAGGAATTACGTTGCAATTTAGTTCAAATGAAAATGGAAAAGAAAGATATCTTGAAATCGAAAAAAGATGGAAGCAAATTGTTGCTAATTCTTTTTGTCATTCTCCGAATTCACATATTGGACCATATATGTTTGGAGGGTTTTCATTTGACCCTAAGAGAGAGCGGACACCGTTATGGGAAAAGTTCGCGCATACGGAATTTGTATTACCGACCGTTATGCTTACCATAAAAGACGATGAAGCATTTTTAACGTATAATTTTTTTACAGATACGTCGAAGGAAAAGGTAAATCAAACTCTTTTGCTTGAGGAAGCCTTATTAAAGGATGGAACGCATTCTTACGGCTCTTCTGAACTCTCTTCCTTTTTGGAAATGGATCCTATAGAGTGGAAGCAATCTATAGAAGAAGTGAAGCGAAGAATTGTAGCTGGTCATATGGATAAGGTGGTCCTTGCAAGAGAATTAAGGACGAAATTTCTTGATTCAATAAATGTTGAAAGTGTACTAAGTATTCTACTAGAAGAACAACCAAGCTGTTATGTATTTGCATTTGAACGCGAGGATAATTGCTTTATTGGGGCAAGTCCAGAACAATTGGTTCAAAAAGAAAGTGAGATAGTAAAGTCGATGTGTTTAGCTGGATCGATTGCACGAGGAAAAACAATAGCTGAGGATGAAAATTTAGGAGATACGCTACTATCAGACAGTAAAAACCTACAAGAGCACGATTTTGTCGTACAAATGATTAGTAACTCGCTTAAGGCAGTATGTCAACAAGTAACAACAGGTGATCGTCCTAAATTGTATAAATTAAAGCACATCCAACATCTATTTACATCTGTGATAGGGGAGCTAAAGGATGACGTGTCCATATTTCAACTAATTGAAAGGCTTCACCCAACACCTGCACTTGGTGGCTACCCGAAAGAGATATCATTAGAAACGATAAGAGAGGTAGAAGTGCTTGACCGTGGATGGTATGCAGGTCCAATCGGCTGGATGAATTTGAAGGGTGATGGCGAGTTTGCTGTTGCCATACGTTCTGCTCTCCTACAAGAGAAGGAAGCTTCCTTATTTGCAGGTTGTGGAATTGTAGAAAACTCTGATCCAGAGAGTGAATATGAAGAAACTAGAATTAAATTTAAACCGATGCTATCGGCTTTAGGAGGCATCCGTCATCATGACAGCAACGAGTGAGTTAACTTATTATATTGGAGCCTTTGTGGATGAGCTCGTGAAAAGCGGTGTTAACGAAGTAGTTATTAGTCCAGGTTCACGTTCAACACCTATAGCCATCATGATGGCTGAACATCCCAATTTAAATATTAAAGTTTTAATCGATGAACGGTCAGCAGCATTTTATGCATTAGGACTTGCCAAAGTAACTGGAAAGGCAGTTGCACTTTTATGTACTTCAGGTACAGCTGCAACTAACTACTACCCAGCAATTGTTGAAGCGTATTACTCGAGAATTCCGCTAGTAGTTATTACAGCAGACCGACCGCATGAACTGAGAGACGTTGGTGCTCCGCAAGCAATTGATCAAATAAAACTTTATGGTGATTACGCAAAGTGGTTTGTAGAAATGTCACTACCATCAGAAGACAAGGGAAAACTACAGTATGTGAGGACTGTTGCAGCTAGAGCAACCGGGACAGCACTTGCAGCACCATCAGGTCCAGTACATTTAAATTTCCCTTTAGCTGAGCCACTTGTACCAGATTTAAGTTTAGAAAATATTTGGACAAGACATCATGAAAAAGTGCTCTCCATTATGGAAAATAATTTAGGTAAATTAACAATTACGGAATCTGAAGCTATAAAAATTTCAACACTGCTGTCCGAAAACAAGAAAGGTGTTATTGTTTGTGGTGAAATAAAAGATGACGAGCACCTGCGTGCCCAAATTGTAGCACTTGCAGAAAAATTACAATACCCAATCTTAGCTGATCCACTTTCTCAATTAAGAAGTGGAGTACATCGTAAACAAGTCATTGTAGAAGGATACGATGCTTTTTTACGAGGTGAACATGCTCTACAGGAACTTAAGCCTGAAGTGATTATTCGCTTCGGTTCGATGCCTGTTTCTAAGTTTTTAAGCTTATACATAAAAAAGACTGACTGTTTACAGTTAATTGTAGATGGAGATGGTACGTGGCGGGACCCAACGTTACAAGCTACCCATATCATTCATAGCGACGAAGCTTTATTTTGTGAGGCGATTTTGCCAAAATTACCAGTAGTAAATGAGCAGGCTGATTGGTTAAATAAATTTTTATTAATAAATGAAACAACAAAAAAGGTGTTAACCAATCATTTAGATGATGTTCCACTATTTGAAGGAAAAGTAATCTCACAATTACAGCAAATCTTACCGGCTTCTTCTTGCTTATTTGTTGGTAATAGTATGCCAATTCGTGATTTAGATACTTTCTTCTTCACAAATAATAAACGTATAAAATTACTTGCTAACAGAGGAGCGAACGGAATAGATGGCGTTGTTTCTTCTGCATTGGCAGCAAGCTCTGTTCATGAACATACTGTTTTAGTCATTGGTGATTTGTCCTTCTATCATGATATGAATGGATTACTCGCTGCAAAATTATTAAATTTAAATATTACCATCGTATTAATTAATAATAACGGTGGCGGGATATTTTCCTTCCTCCCTCAGTCGAAAGTGGAAAAGCATTTTGAAGCGTTATTTGGTACCCCTACCGATTTACCTTTTGGACATGCTGTTGCTCTTTACAATGGTCAATACGACAAAGTCGAAAATTGGCAGGATTTCCACGAAAAAATGGAGCACGCTTTTTCGACTAAAGGACTGAACGTTATTGAAGTTTCGACAAATCGATTGGAAAATGAGCAGCTTCATCGAAAAATGTGGGAAAATGTTTCCCGGGAAATCCAACTGTCAAGAAAGAAGGAATTTTGATGAAAATAAGAGATGTCGAATATTTTGTTCGAACAATTGGTAATGGGCCAAAACATCTCCTATTTCTTCACGGTTTTACTGGACAACATAGTAATTGGAGTAAAATAATTGATCATTTTAACGATAAATCAAAATTTACATTTATACTAGTAGATTTACTAGGGCATGGTAAAAGCGAGTCTCCACTTCCTCATCACCGTTATTCAATGGAACACACACTGGAGGATTTAAAGGAGATTATCGAGTCTTTAGGGTATAATAAGGTAACAGTTGTAGGGTATTCTATGGGAGGCAGGATTGCTTTATCTTTCGCGAATCGTTATCCACACTTAGTTAATAAACTTGTTTTAGAAAGCGCGTCTCCTGGACTTCGAACAGAGATAGAAAGAAAAGATAGAGTAGTACAAGATGAATTACTAGCTTTAAAAATTGAAAATAATGGGTTAGATTCGTTTGTCGATTTCTGGATGAATATCCCTTTATTCGCATCTCAAAAACAATTTTTAGACGATGAAAAATGGGAAGCTATTCGTAAGCAAAAATTGCAAAATAATGAAAAGGGTCTCGCAAATAGTTTGCGTGGAATTGGCACAGGTTGCCAACCACCTTTATGGGACCACCTTCCCCTTCTTTCGCTTCCAGTTTTAATCCTAACAGGAGAACTTGACCAGAAGTTCGTAAAAATAGGGAAAGAAATGAATGCTTTGTTACCAAATGCAACTTTTTATAAATTTTTAGAAGCAGGACATGCAATTCATGTGGAACAAGCCGAAAAATTTGGTAAAATAGTAAGTGAGTTTTGTCGAAATTAAGTTAGAGGAGGAAGAGTAATGGCAATTGAATGGGTAACAGAACGTGAGTATGAAGATATTTTATATCAAACATATAATGGAATTGCAAAGATCTCTATTAACAGACCAGAAGTACATAACGCATTCCGTCCGAAAACAGTACATGAGCTAATTGATGCATTTTCTCGCGCTAGAGACAACGCAGATGTTGGTGTAATTATTTTATCTGGTGAAGGCGGCAAGGCATTCTGTTCAGGTGGCGACCAAAAAGTACGTGGACATGGTGGATATGTTGGAGAAGATGAAATTCCTCGTCTAAATGTCCTTGATTTACAACGTTTAATACGGGTAACACCTAAACCAGTTGTTGCGATGGTTGCTGGTTATGCAATTGGTGGGGGACATGTACTCCACATCGTTTGTGACTTAACGATTGCTGCTGATAATGCTGTCTTTGGACAAACAGGACCTAAAGTTGGTAGCTTTGATGCCGGTTACGGTTCAGGATATTTAGCTCGCATCGTAGGTCATAAAAAAGCTCGTGAGATTTGGTACTTATGCCGCCAATATAACGCACAAGAAGCGTTAGATATGGGCTTAGTAAATACTGTTGTTCCTCTAGAGGAATTAGAAGCAGAAACTGTTAAATGGTGTGAAGAAATGTTAGAGAAAAGTCCAACAGCTCTTCGTTTCTTAAAAGCTGCATTCAATGCAGACACAGATGGTTTAGCTGGTATTCAGCAATTTGCTGGAGATGCTACTCTTCTTTACTACACGACTGACGAAGCAAAAGAAGGTCGAGATGCCTTTAAAGAGAAGAGAAAACCAGACTTTGGACAATTCCCACGTTTCCCTTAATATTAAGGAAAAGTTAGGATGTCTCTTAAACTTAAGGGTTTAAGAGGTATCCTTCTTTTATTTCTGGATTCTAAACAAAGTTTGTTTGAATGGGCTATTTCAAGTGTATATGCTTACATTCATGAATTGCCCCGTATGAAAGGAAGGGATTTTTATGGAATTGGTACTACCCAATTTTCTAGAAAAAAGGGCCCAAATATCACCTGCAAAAATGGCAATTAAGACTGAAACGAGTAGCATAACGTTTGAGCAACTATTTACACGCAGTAAAGAATTAGCATATAAAATAGCATCATTTGGAATACGAAAAGGAGATTATGTCTCCATTTATATGGAAAACAGTTTAAATCTAATGGAACTAATCTTTGCTTTAAAAAATATTGGCTGTATTACTGTTTTACACAATACTCGATTAACAGTTGAAGAGTTAACATATCAAGTAAAGGATTCTGATTCGAAAATAATCATAACGGATGAGGAGAAATGTTCGCTATTACAAGAACCTTGGAATCATTCCTTTGTATACTCCTTTTCAACCATTGACAATACTGTGAAATATGAAGAGGTTCCAATACAACACGAATTTAACCTTTCTGATACAGATACTATCATGTATACATCAGGAACAACCGGTTTTCCAAAAGGGGTAAAACAGACTTACGGTAATCATTATTGGAGTGCGACAGCATCCGCTTTAAATTTAGGGATAAGAGAAGATGATTGTTGGCTAATTGCAGTTCCATTATTTCATATAAGTGGACTTTCTATTTTGATGCGCGGTGTGATTTATGGAATGGAGGTTGTCTTACATACTAAATTTGATCCGAAAAAAGTAAATAAAGCTATTCGGTCGGAAAAAGTGACAATTATATCTGTTGTCACGACTATGCTTTCCAAATTAGTTGACGAATTAGGGGAAGAGAGCTATCCAACGTCCTTTCGATGTATGTTAGCTGGAGGCGGTCCTGTTCCTTTATCAATGTTGGAAAGATGTCATGAAAAAAACATACCAGTCGTTCAAACTTATGGCATGACGGAAACATGCTCACAAATTGTTACATTATCTGCAACGGATGCAATATCCAAAGTCGGTTCTAGTGGAAAAGCGTTATTTCCTTGTCAATTAAAAATTGTTGTAGACGGCGTCGAACAGGGCCCAAATTCTCCTGGAGAAATTGTAGTAAAAGGTCCTAATGTGACAACAGGTTATCTCCATCGTGCTAGTTTTGAAGATGGATGGTTATATACAGGAGATATTGGCTATCTAGATGATGAAGGTTTTTTATATGTCTTAGATAGAAGAAGTGATTTAATCATATCAGGTGGGGAAAATATATATCCAGCCGAAATTGAAAGTGTGCTTCAATCTCATCCTGATGTTATAGACTCGGGTGTTACGGGTGTCGAAGATGAAAAATGGGGCGAAGTTCCAAACGCTTTTGTCGTTTTAAAGTCAGGTGCCAAAACGACGAAAGAAGACATCATGAACTTTTTATACGATAGACTTGCGAAATATAAAATACCGAAACGAATTATGTTTGTAGATACATTACCACGTAATGCGACAAATAAATTACAAAGAAGAAAATTAAAAGATCTACTACATCAAAACGGAGCTAACTAGTTGAACACTATGTTAGCTTTTTTTCTTTGTATAAAAGCTATATTAAAAAGTAAAAAAATAAATCAACTTTTCAAAAAAATATATTGACAAAAGTTTGCTCAAGGTTTAATTTTTGTATTAGGGAAACTTTTTGTGATATAGTCTAAAAAAATGCATATAATCAAATAAGTGTTTGCACCACATAAAAAAGACTGCATACATTAATTTTAGCTTATGTCTTTTTTTACATTATTTTTTGCCTTAAGGAAACTTTTATATCCTAATACAAAAAAGGGGAGTTAGGGAAAATGAATCTTATTAAAAAGTTTTTAGTAATATCCGTAGTTGGTTGCATGTTACTATTCGTAGGTTGCTCATCAAATAACACAAGCTCTGAGGAAAGAAATGAAATTCACGTAACAACTACAATTGCACAAATTGCAGATGTTGTTAAAAATGTTGGAGGAGAAAAAGTTAAAGTTGAATCATTAATGGGCCCTGGTATTGACCCACATGCATATAATGCTTCTCAAGGTGATATTTCGAAACTAAGTAATGCTGACATTATTTTTTATAATGGTTTAAATTTAGAAGGAAAAATGGGAGAAATATTTAAAAATATGGAAAAAGACAAACCTACTATTGCAGTAGCGGAAACGATACCTGCACATTTATTGTTAGAGGATGAAGAAGAGGCTGGTATGCCTGATCCTCACGTGTGGTTTGATATAAACTTATGGATTCATGTAGTGGAAGCTATTAAAGAAGAGCTTATTAAGCTTGATAACGATAATAAAGAGTTTTATGAAAAAAATGCGGATAGCTATATAGCTGAAATAACGGATTTACACGAATGGGCAATAGAAGAAATAAAATCGATCCCTGAAGAGAGTAGAGTATTAATTACAGCTCATGACGCTTTTCAATATTTCGGTAGTGCGTATAGCATTGAAGTAATGGGCTTACAAGGATTAAGTACAGATGCTGAATATGGCTTGCACGATGTTCGTGAATTAATCGAGGTTATTACAACACGCAATATAAAAGCAGTTTTTGTAGAAAGTAGTATATCCGATGAATCTATAAGATCTGTTGTGGAAGGTGCAAAAAGCAGAGGCCATGAAGTAGTTATAGGTGGAGAACTATACTCAGATGCAATGGGAGATGCTGGAACAGAAGAAGGAACGTATATAGGAATGTTTAAACATAATATAAGAACCATTGTAGATGCACTTAAATAATATGGGAGGAGTGGGTATTTGAGAAATTGTATGTCAAATGCCCATCCTTCTTAATTGTTTCATTAACGTTAAGGATGTGAAGAAAAATATTATGGACCCATTAAAAGTGGAAAATTTAACTGTTGCGTATAATCGAAAACCTGTTTTAAAAGAAGTAAGCTTTTCGATTCCTGAAGGAAAGCTAATTGGAATAATAGGTCCAAACGGTGCCGGAAAATCTACTTTAATAAAAGCAATACTGGAATTAATTCCGAGAGCAACAGGGCATGTAACTATATACGATAGGCAATATAAAAGTCAAAGAAAATTAATTGGTTATGTACCGCAAAGAGGCTCTGTTGATTGGGATTTCCCAACAAATGCCTTAGATGTAGTATTAATGGGGAGATATGGGCATATCGGTTGGTTTAAGAGGCCAAACAAAAAGGACATTGCTTATGCTCTTGAATGCCTTGATAAAGTTGGAATGAAAGAATATGCTAAACGTCAAATTAGCCAACTTTCAGGAGGTCAGCAACAGAGAGTGTTTCTTGCTAGAGCGTTAGCACAAGATGCTAGCATCTATTTTATGGATGAACCGTTTGTAGGGGTAGATGCAGCAACGGAGAAGGCAATCATTACAATTTTAAATGAATTAAAAGAACAAGGGAAAACAGTACTAGTCGTACATCATGACTTACAAACTGTTAAAGAATATTTTGACTGGGTATTACTTCTAAACTTACGTAAAGTAGCACTAGGACCTACTAATGAAGTCTTTACAATTGAAAATTTACAAAAAACATATGGTGGGAGATTAGCGTTTTTAGATCAAAATAATACGCTAATCGAACAGTAGGGGTGAAAATATGGATTTCCTCTTACAAATGCTTCAAGATCCCAATGTACAATGGGTATTAATTGGTACGTCCTTGTTAGGTATCGCCAGTGGTGTTTTAGGTAGTTTTGCTTTACTAAGAAAGCAAAGCTTATTAGGAGATGCGATGGCCCATGCCGCTTTGCCTGGTATTTGTATTGCATTTCTTATTTATGGGGCTAAGTCTATGTCGTGGTTTATGATTGGTGCCGCCTTATCTGGTTTAATAGGTACTTATTGTATTCAAGCGATAATTAAGCACTCGAGAATTAAGGAAGATACAGCGATTGGATTAGTATTAAGTGTGTTTTTCGGATTAGGAATTACGTTATTAACTTACATTCAACAGCTAGGTAAAGGGAATCAAGCAGGCTTAGATTCTTTCATTTTTGGGCAGGCAGCTTCAATTGTAGGCAGTGATGTAAACATTATAACAACTGTTTCTATAATTCTTATAGCAACTACCATTCTATTATTCAAAGAATTAAAGTTAATAACTTTTGATGCACAATTTGCACAAGGAATTGGGTTACCTGTTAAATGGCTAAATGGCTTATTAATGACTTTAATTGTCTGTGCGGTAGTGATTGGTCTTCAAGCAGTTGGAGTTGTTCTAATGGCGGCGATGTTAATTACTCCGGCAATTTCTGCAAGGTATTGGACAGAAAGGCTAGATTATATGGTTATTATTTCAGGAGTCATTGGAGGTGTGTCTGGAGTAATAGGAACCCTTCTTAGTACCCTAACTAGAGGAATGCCTACCGGGCCATTAATTATTCTAGCAGCAACTATGATGTTTTTGTTTTCCTTATTATTTGGTGTAAAAAGAGGAGTGCTATTCCAAGCATATAAACTATTAATGGTCAGAAAACAAGTTGTACTAGAAAACATCCTAACTAGTTTATATAATGAGACAGAAAAATCATTAGCTTCTTCCAATTGTATAGGTGTTGTTAATATTAAAGAGAGTGAAAACTCCTTATTCACTCCTTTTATTTATAAAAGATTAATGAAGGAAAAATTAATTTCTATAGACGAAAACTATCAAATTTATTTAACCGAAAAAGGGTTATTTATAGCGCATGAAATTGTGTTAAAAGAAAGATTATTAGATATGTATTTAATGAATGAAAGTCAATTTCCAGAATTAAATTGGCGAGAAAGTGGATATAATGTGCTCAACGAACCAAAAGAATTAATACAACAGCTAACACATTTACTCAAAGAATTCGGAAGAGAACCGATTGCCTTATCACTATATCAATTAAAAAATAGTAAAGAACGAAACTACCAAATGATAAGCAAAAGGGAGGCAGGACATTCATGACGTACGAAGCATGGATTATCGTAACTGGTTCTCTCGTCGGTATTACTTGTGGTATTACTGGATGCTTTCTAATTTTAAGAAAGATGGCTATGTTAGCAGATGCAATTAGTCACACTGTTTTACTTGGAATCGTAGCAGCGTATTTGGTTAGCAGTAGTATGGAAGGAATCTATATGTTTGCTGGTGCTATAATTGTTGGTTTGTTAACAGCATTTTTTGTACAGCTCCTCCATTCCTCAGGAGTTCAATCAGATGCTGCAATAGGGGTAGTCTTTACTTCCTTATTTGCACTTGGAGTAGTACTAATCTCTCTTTATGCTGGCAGAATTCATTTAGATGTGGATCATGCTCTAATGGGTGAGATTGCCTTCGTACCGTGGAATACTTGGGAAATAGGTGGAGTGGATTTAGGACCAATAGCAGTTTGGATGTTAGGGATAGTTCTTTTCATTAACCTCACTTTAATCGTAATTTTCTATAAGGAATTAAAAATAACCTCGTTTGATCCTGAAATGGCAACAGCGATTGGAATTCCGGTTATGTTTATTCATTACGTACTGATGGGAATGCTTTCTATAACAACCGTTGCTTCTTTTGATAGCGTTGGTGCTATACTAGTTGTTGCTATGTTAATAGCCCCTGGAGCAAGTGCATATTTATTAACAGATAGACTAAGTATTATGTTACTACTAAGTGCTTTACTTGGTGTTTTAGCAGCAGGTTTAGGGTATTACGCAGCATCTATTTTAAATGTGTCTATTTCAGGTTCAATGGCAACAATGGCAGGGATTCTTTTTGTTTTATGCTTTTTCTTCTCCCCGAAACATGGGATATTTATTAAATGGTTAGTTCGTAAAAAATTCGTTCAATCGAGCTCCAATTAAGAGCAGTTCCAGTGTAAATCTGGAACTGCTACTTTTTTTACATGCTAGTGCTTGGTTCAAATGTTTTACAATCCGTTTCCTTCGAATCAGATGCTTCAGTACCTCTATGTGATACAACATAAATGGCATCTGCATTACAAAGGTTTCCTTGTCCCCAATAGTGACAGTTTTTCACTTCACATAAAACTTCAACTTCTCTTCCCATTGTTGTGCCCCCTTTTTCAGAAGATACAACATTATTATGTATCGTCAAAAAGAAGATAATTCTGTTAATAAGTGGGAGTGCAAGGTGCATTTTCCTCAACGTGTCTTTTCATATTATACTCACCATTTATTTATTTCAGTGGTTATTCAAATATAACATAAATCGTAATTGTTACGCTTTATGTTATAATAAAGTATACAATAATGAGTATGAAAGCGATAAATGGGAATAACGATAATAGAGGGAAAAATAAGGAGGAAGGTCATGAAAAAGATACCTGTCTACGTTATTAGTGGATTTTTAGGTAGTGGAAAAACAACGGTTTTACTTCACATGATTAACCACTTCAAAAAGGAGAATAAACAGCCTGGCATTATATTAAATGAACTAGGAGATGAAAACGTAGAGAAACATCTCTTTAGTGAAGAAAAGATGATTGAACTTTTAAATGGCTGTATATGTTGTACGATCCAAGGTGATTTAAAGGGTACGCTCCAATCATTAAAAAATGAGCCCATTGATGTGTTACTAATTGAAGGAACCGGTGTAGCAAACCCGTTAGAAATCCGAGACATACTTTTTGATCCTCATTTTATTGATACGTTTGAGCTACAATCTATGATAAGTATCGTTGATGCAAGTCACTATTTAGAATATCAAAGCTTTTTTGCAAGTTCTAAAGAAATTAGAGCACTCCTTAAGGAACAGATTGAAGCTGCTTCCTTACTTATTATAAATAAAATTGACTTAGTATCTGAAAAAGAATTGAAAAAGGTAGAGAGAAAAATCTTACTTGAGATGAATCGAGATATTCCGATGTATCAGACGACTCATGGAGAAATTCCACTTGAAATATTGTTAGAAAAAAGGGTACATGTTGTAGAGGTGAGTGAACAAGATCACCATCATCACCATCATCACCATCATATTGAAGCAATAAAAATGAAGTGGGCTAAACCAATTACTCGCAAGCAGCTAGAAGAAAAGTTAAAGTCATTAGCAACGAAAGTAATTAGGGCAAAAGGGATTGTTTATTTAGATACGTCAAATGACTTATATGAATTTCAATACGCAGCTAAGCAATTATCTGTACATAAAATTAAGGAGAATGAATCACCTAAAATTATTTTAATCGGGAAAGATTTATCAAAGGAAGAAATAGAGAGGCTTTTTCAAGAGGAGAATTAAATGAAGCGTAAAAGAGTGTATATATCTCTTATACGCTTTTTTGCGTTTTTTAATAACATTCTACTTATTTTCAATAAAAAAAGAGTAGAAAAACCTATTTTGAATATTTTGAAAATTAGCGCTATCGGTTGACGCATTTTTCCTACTTATACAATAAAATAGGGTTGTCTAAGTTAAATAGACTTTTATTATAGGGAGGGAATGGAATGGCAAAGGTGTTGAAATCAATTTTTTCCGCAACATTAGTATTAATTTTAGCTTTTTCTTCATTAAGTTTTGGGAACACTTCCACAGTTAACGCATCACTTCATGAACAGCGACTGTTAGTAGTATTTCATTCAGTCGGAGAATTTACCTTCAAATGTGAATACACTTGTTTCAAAAGCAGGAGGACAAATTACATATGAAGTACCACAAATTGGTGTAATTGAAGTTGCAACAAATAATTCAGGAACTTTTCTAAAAGAAATGTTGAAAAATAAACAAGTGTTATCTATTGGACCTTCCGTAGAAGTAAATCTTGAATTACCTGAATTTGAAACAGATGGTAACGAGGTAGAAACAAACACTAATATTATCGAGAATATTTGGGAATCGGGTTATCAATGGGATATTGAGCAGGTGACAAACAATGGGGCTAGCCATAGTATTAATAAAGAGGGAAGAAGTGAAGTGGTTGTAGCTGTTATCGATACAGGATTTGATTTTAATCATCCGGATCTAGTTGCAAATGTTGATCTAGAAGGATCTAAAACATTCGTACCTGGGACAACTGACTCTTGGGATTGGAATAGTCATGGTACTCACGTAGCAGGTACAATTGGTGCTGATGGTAGAATGAAAGGGGTAGCACCTGGTGTTACATTACGTTCTTATCGAGTTTTTGGAGCTACCGGTGGGGCACAACAAATTTGGATTACGGATGCGATTATTGCTGCTGCAAATGACGGTGTCGATGTTATTAATATGAGCTTAGGTGGTACGCGACTTCTTGGTCAATGGTTCTATACAAATCCAAATACTGGTGAAAAAATAAGAGGTGGCAATAGCGCAGCAGATTATACAGCGTATACACGTGCAGTAAGATATGCTGTGAAAAAAGGGGCTACAGTAGTAGCATCCGCTGGAAATTCATCTTACGATTTAAGTAATCCTTCTAAAGTCGCGGAAAAAATAAATGAAGGCAGAACAGACGGTTGGGAAGCAAAAGGAGCAGTATTTTATGTACCTGCTCAAATACCAGGAGTAGTAACAGTTTCTTCTATTGGTGCTGGTTTTGGTACTGAAAATAGATTAGCGTACTATTCTAACTATGGAAACGGAGCTATTGATCTTGGGGCTCCAGGTGGAGACCTAGGTCCAAACAATCAAGGTGGAAGTAAACATTTAGTTTTAAGTGCAGTCCCAACGTATATGACATTTAATACAGCGAGAGGATTAGAAGCTAAAGCATTATTTGGAGAAGGCTATGGTTGGAAAGGTGGCACATCAATGGCTGCTCCTCAAGTTTCTGGAGCCGCGGCAGCGTACATCGCTAGTGTATTAGCGGATACGGGTAAAAAACCATCCCCAATGCAAGTACAAACACGTCTACAGCAAACTGCTGTTGATGCTGGAAAAAATGGGTATGATGAAATTTATGGTCATGGTATTGTAAATGCACACCAAGCGTTATTAAGAAATAAAAAATAAACGAAAGAAAAGGAAGGGGGATGTTACAATCCGCCTTCCTCTTCTTTCGTTGTTTAGGAAAAAATTTAATTCCTTTTGACCTGAGCGAGCCGCCTGCACTTTTCGTCTTAATTTAATGCTTTTCTTAATGTTTCAATATTCTTCCTCATGAGAGAAAAGTAATCTTCATTATTTTCTATATCTTCTTCGGTTAGCGCTTCAAGGTTATGCAGAGTCAATGCTTCTGCATTAATCTCTGTTCTAACCATTTCTGCTATTTTTCCAGTAATGTTTTGATCAAAAATAACGTATTTTATATCATTTTCTTGTGCTGTTTTAATAATTTCAGTTAATTGTCTTTGTGAAGGCTCATCTGTTGGGGATAATCCTGTCACACTGATTTGATTAATTCCGTAACGATGTTCCCAATATCCGTAAGCGGCATGTGAAACTAGTATGTTGTTTGTTGAAGCTGTTTGAACCATTTCATCAAACTCATTGTGTACTGCTTCTAATTCTTGTTTTAATTCATTAAAGTTACTCTCAAAAAATTCTGTTTGGTCAGGGTTTAAAGAAATAAGTGCGTCTTTAATATTTTCTGCTAATTGGATAGATAAAATAGGGTCAATCCAAATATGTGGATCGCCATCATGTGCGTGTGCATGATCATGGTCGTGACTTTCTTCTTGTGTCTCATGTTCATTGTCATGATCATGGTCGTGATCTTCTTCATGAGTATCATGATCATGGTTGTGGTCGTGATCCTCTTCATGAGCATCATGTTCATGATCGTGATCGTGGTCGTGATCTTCTTCATGAGCATCGTGATCATGGTCATGATCGTGGTCGTGATCTTCTTCATGAGCATCATGTTCATGATCGTGATCGTGGTCGTGATCTTCTTCATGAGCATCGTGATCATGGTCATGATCGTGGTTATGATCTTCTTCATGAGCATCGTGATCATGGTCATAGTCTAATAGTTCAATATCTTTACCAGCAGGAATAATCATAACTTTTTCGTTTTTTAATACATCTTTCATTTTGTCAGCAAAACCTTCTGCGCCTACACCTGAATAGATAAATACATCTGCTACAGCAATTTCACTTACAACACGTGTACTTGGCTCATACGTATGTGCATCTGCTCCAGGAGGATATACGGATTCAACATCAACAAATTCTCCACCAATTTTATTGGTAAAATCTTCAAGTGGATATATTGTAGTATATACCTTTATTTTATTATTAGTTTCAGTTGCATCGTTCGTTGTATTATTATTACTACAGCCAACAAGAGCTGTAAATATTAATAGTAAAAATGTAAAAACTATTGCTTTTATTTTCATATTACTCTCCCCGTTAATATATTTTTTATCCTTTGACATTATATCGTAATCGTTACGATTTGAGAACTATATTTTTTTATTCTTCTACGATAAATTTTGGTAATGGATCATGAAACGAACTCCAATCAAGCTTCATTTCCTCTTCAGTTAATAGACAGATGTCTAGAGAAGCTATCAAATCTGAATTATTCATTTCTACGCCAATGAAAACTAGTTCATTCTTTCGATCGCCATATATACTATCCCAGTCATCTAATAGTTCAGGCTCTTCGCGTAACGTTTGTTCTCTTTCTGTTTCGTTATAACTAGCCACCCATTCGCCAGCACCTTGAATCATAATGGATGCTCCTGCTTGTGATAGGAGTCCAGCCATGTTATTTCTCGTTGCAAGCCAAAAGAATCCTTTTGCTCTAACAATTTCGTCTGGCCAAGTTTCAGCATTAACGACTGTTACCATCGTATCTAGTCGACATTTGTTTGTTAAATCAATATTGAGCTCCTCATCGATGTAAGTAAATGTTTGTGCAACAGGAATCGGTTCGCTAATTCCTGAAGATTCAATGACAATATAATCTATATTTCCTTCCTCAACTAACCTATCTACTTCTTGCATTAAATCATCACGAAGAGTACAGCAAATGCAGCCATTTTGCATTTCTACTAATTTTTCTTCTGTTCTAGTAAAACCACCTTGTTGAATAAGAGTAGAATCGATATTAATTTCGCTCATATCGTTAACAATGACAGCGACTTTTAAACCTTCACGGTTATGTAAGAGGTGGTTCAGTAAGGTTGTTTTACCTGCCCCTAAATATCCACTTAAGACAGTAATTGGAATTCTTTTTTTCATTTCGTTCTCCTTTTATTAAACTATTAAATCAAAATCATTACGATTTAAAAAGTGTGTTTCTGCGCTTGAGTAATGAATATGATTAACTAATCGTAATTATTACGATTTACATTATGTATATTACTAAAAAAGATTGGCTTTGACAACAGTTTTATTTTATCATTTATTTTAGGGCTATGAAATTATTTGATTTAGAGGTGATTTAGTTGAAACTTTTAGAAGAAATTTTAGAACATAACAGTAATTTTGTTAGAAACAAAGAATATTTAAAATACGAAACAACTAAGTTTCCAAATAAGAAAGTTGTTGTACTTTCTTGTATGGACACTAGATTACTCGAATTACTACCAAGTGCACTAAACTTTAAGCATGGAGATATGAAAATCGTAAAAAATGCTGGTGCATTAGTTTCTCACCCATTCGGAAGTATTATGAGAAGCATATTAGTAGCAGTATACGAACTAAATGCAGATGAAGTAATGGTAGTAGGCCATCATGATTGTGGAATGGGAAGTATTAACGCAGATTCTATGATTCAAAAAATGAAAGATCGTGGAATTGCTGTAGAAAAAATTGAAGCATTAAAATATGCAGGTGTAGATATTAAGAGCTTCTTAAAAGGGTTTCAAAGTGTAGAAGAGAGTGTACGTGAAAGTGTGGATACTATTAATAACCATCCCCTACTTCCTTCTAACCTTCCTGTACATGGACTTGTCATTGATCCTCATACAGGAAAGTTAGATGTAGTAATAAATGGTTACGAATCCGATTAATTTTTTGCTTTCTTTTCAGGTACAGGATCCATACCACCTGGATGAAATGGGTGACATTTGAAAATTCTTTTTATAGTTAGCCAGCCACCTTTTAAAGCACCAAAACGTTGGATTGCTTCCATTCCATAATGAGAACACGTTGGATAAAAACGACATGTTGGTGGTTTTAGTGGGGAAATTACTTTTTGGTAAAATTTAATTAAAAGTAAGAAAAGCTGTTTCAAAAGCAGTCGCCTCCTACTATTATTATAGACTAAAACGATTAAAAGAGAAAAACTAATAATTCGGATTGTTTTAATCGGAATAAAAGTTTGTTATAATGTTAGAGATGTATTAAATTAAATGATAGGGGTGTTGTTCATGCCTTCAGTTGAAAGCTTTGAACTTGATCATAATGCTGTAAAAGCACCGTATGTTCGCCATTGTGGTGTACACAAAGTAGGTACAGACGGTGAAGTAAATAAATTTGATATTCGTTTTTGTCAACCAAATAAACAAGCGATGAAGCCAGACGTGATTCATACGTTAGAGCATTTATTAGCAATTAACATAAGAACACATGCTGAAAAATATAATCATTTTGATATAATTGATATTTCTCCGATGGGTTGCCAAACTGGTTACTATTTAGTAGTAAGTGGGGCACCAACAGTAGAAGAGGTTATCGATTTACTAGAAGCTACACTAACAGATGCGCTTGAAACAGAAATTGTTCCAGCTGCTACTGAAAAAGAGTGTGGGCAGGCGAAATTGCATGATTTAGAAGGTGCGAAACGATTAATGCGTTTCTGGTTATCACAAGATAAAATGGAATTAACAAAAGTTTTCGGTTAATGTAAAAAAACTGCCAAGTGGCAGTTTTTTTTATTCTATAATCAACTTTTCCATCTATTTCCCTTACTAATTTAATAAATATTTAAAAAGATATAAAAACGATATGATATAATACAAAAAATAACGCTTGGAAATTGATAAATACATTGTAAAAGTTATAAATATTTTTTTAAGGAGATGAATATGTTTAAAAAAGTTTGGAAAGAAGTTATTGGACTAGGATTAATCGGTCTGTTTTTATATTTATTTTTCTTTGTCGATTTAAAAGATTTAACATTTAATATTCCTGGACAATGGTTGAATGTTAATACCATCTTTTTAAGTATAGTATTAGAAGCAATCCCTTTTTTACTACTTGGAGTTTTTGCTTCTGCGCTCATTCAAACTTTTGTTTCGGAAGATACCATTAAAAGGTTTCTTCCTAAAAATGCGGTCGGTGCCATCATACCAGCTGCTATATTAGGGGTCATTTTTCCGATTTGTGAATGTGCGATAATTCCGGTTGTGCGGAGGCTAATAAAAAAAGGGATGCCGCTACACGTAGGAGTTGTCTTATTAGTTGGTGCTCCAATATTAAACCCCATCGTTGTACTCTCAACCTATTATGCTTTTAATGGCAATCCAACTATTTTGTATGGAAGATTTGGACTAGCGTTCTTTCTATCTATTATAATTGGACTCCTTATGCTTTTACTTTTTAAAAATAATAATCAATTACGCTGGACAAAAAATGAATTAATCGGTAGGCAAGAAATGGTGGAAGAAAAGCCACAAAATAAGTGGAAAACTACTTTCTATCATGCTAGTGATGAATTTTTCGAAATGGGTAAATACTTCATTATCGGTGCCTTTGTCGCTAGTTTATTTCAAACGTTTTTAGACCGTAGTCTTCTAACAGCTATTGGGTCTCATGAAATCTTTGGACCTGCTGTAATGATGGCATTTGCATATGTTCTGTCACTATGTTCCGAGGCAGACGCGTTTGTAGCTGCTTCATTTGGGTCCACTTTTTCTACCGGTTCCTTACTTGCGTTTTTAATTTACGGACCAATGATTGATCTGAAAAATACGGTCATGTTATTTGCGTATTTTAGAGTGAAATTCGTGCTAGTATTTATTGCAGTAGTTACGGTAGTGGTATTTTCTAGTATTCTAGTATTTCAACAAATTGTTCTTTAAGGAAGGTGAGAAAAGTGGAACAGAACAGGGACTATAGTTTTCATATTTATATACGAGGAATTATTCTTTTAGGATTTACATTGCTGTTTTTTAAATTAATTGTAAGTGGTGATATCATTAATTTTATTGCACCACGTATGATGCCGTTTATGTATTTTGCAGTTGCAGTGTTGTTCATATTAGGAATCCAACAAATTTGGAGAAGTGGTTCTAAAAAAATCGAAGAACTTGTGTGCAATTGTGGATTTGATCACGGAGGAAACTCTTCTCCAATTCAGTCTGTTTTAATCTATTCCCTATTTATCTTTCCTATTGTAACAGGGTTTATGTTCTCAGATAACATACTAGACAGCTCGATTATCGATAAAAGAGGTTTTACGAGCTCTAAGAAGCTTGCGGAGGAGCGCCAAGAGCAAATAGAGGAATTTGATACGTCAAGAGCGGAGCGGTATTTAGAAGATCCAGAAGCATACATGGAGTCGTTAGATGAACGGTTAAATGATGTTCCATTAGAGCATCCAGAAGGATTTGAAATAATAGAGCCACCTGAAGGGTTTTATGAGGAATTAAAAGTAGAGTTACTAAATTCTGATACGATTGTTGTCGATGATGACCGTTATATTCCGATTATGAATATTGTGGACATGTCCCCAGAAGAATTTGTAGGAAAGCGAATTGAGATGATTGGCTTCGTTTATAGGGAGCCTGATTTTACAGAAAATCAGTTTGTAGTAGCCCGTTTCGGCTTATCGTGTTGTGTAGCGGATGCTGGTGTATATGGGACTTTATCGAATATGCCTGGTGGACAAAACCTAGAGCTAGATGAATGGGTTAGTGTTTCAGGTGTTTTAGAAGTAATTGAATACAATGGATGGATTTTACCGTATATACAAGTAGATTCATTAGAAAAGATCGAACAGCCGAAAAATCCCTATATTTATGAATATTACTAAAAAAGTTGCGAATTGTATTCGCAACTTTTTTACGTTATTGTCTTAAAGCGTACCTCTAAAAAATTGGTTAGCATGCGGATACGGCAGCTACTGGAGATTTTCTATTTATTCCTTTGTTCACAATTATCATCTCGTAATTGGTCATCGTCTATAGGATCAACAGTATGTTCATATTTATATGCTTTATTTGTCGTAAGTAACGTTAGAAGCAAGACAACTATTACGATAACAATACATAGAATTAATATTTTTATCATGACATTCCTCCTCTAGCAACTTCATTCTATCATGAAAAAAGCTATTTGTGAGGATATGAATAAAAGTTTAAGGTAAAAATAAACGGGTATTGATAGTAATAGGAGGAGATAAATATGGAACAAAAATTAACGAATGTCGTAAATAAACAAGTTGCCAATTGGAGTGTACTTTTCATCAAATTACATAACTATCATTGGTTTGTGAAGGGACCAGAGTTCTTTACTTTACATGCTAAGTTTGAAGAGCTTTATACCGAGGCGGCTACACATATTGATTCTCTAGCTGAACGGTTACTAGCAATTGGTGGGGAACCTGTTGGTACAATGAAGGAAATACTAGAAATTTCTTCTATTATAGAAGCAGAAGGAGAGAAAAGCGCTCAACAAATGGTAGCTTCTATCGCTTCTGACTTTGACGTTTTAATTTCTGAATTAAGAGAAGGAATGGAAATTGCTGAACAGGCAGGCGATGAAACAACTGGAGATATGCTGTTAGCAATTCATGCAAGTGTAGAAAAGCATAATTGGATGTTAAAAGCATTCATGCAATAATAGTTTGTAAAAGCCTTCGATATATTATCGAAGGCTCTTTTCATGCTTATGTTATCGTAAGGAAAGTTTATAAATAGTTCTATAAACCTGTAGGCTCTTTTATGTTAATGTAACAGCCCGCTACTAGATGTAGTCGGATAAATATCACTATCTATAGATAGTCTGTCTTTTATTTTCTCCCGTAATACTATAGCTATTAAGCTTTGTAATTCTTCTTCCTCAAGTTCTTTTAAAATAGTTAAGCAGTTATTTCTATCTAAATTTTGGACGATAGAAATTGTAATCGCATCTACATCTTCATCCTCACGTACCCATTTGTGCCGATATTTTTCAAAAATTCGATCTAAGTATGACATCATTTTAACCTCCTCTTTTTTTAGCTTATGTATAAACGTGGTAATCATGTATTCGATTGTAGTAATAAGCAATGTACCTTCTAAACGAGAATAAAGTGGCATGTTTGAGTAAGAATAATGGAAAGAGATGCATGCCACTGTAAAAGAAAGGGATGGTTAAGATGGAAAAAAAAACTTATTACGTATCACTTGCAGAAGGAGCTATTACTCAAGTTAAAACAGCAACTTCTTGGGACTATGAGATTCAAGCTAATGACGAAGAAATAACGAAATTAAGGGAGTTATTTGACCAAAACTATTCTTCTGATTGGCAATCATTTTGGAGAGCGCACGTGCCATACATTCAGTATCATAACGATAAACAAAACGATGGATATGATAATGGATTGCAGTTAGTTTTTAAAATGCTGTATGAACTAGGGGATGACGAAACAAAGGCGCATATTAAAAATGAGGGACTTTTGGATGGACCATTATCATAATAATAATTCCTTCCCATTTAGCTAGAAAGATATGTTATGATGTAAAAAAACGATCAAGTATATGAGTAATACTTGTTCTTAAAATGGAATGTTGGGGTTATTTTTATGCTACAATTTGATGATATGTACGATAATAAAGTAATGTTATCTTTCGAATATTTACCTTTTAGTGAACATCCAAAACATGTTTGGGTCATATGTAAATATCGCGACACGTGGTTATTGACAAAACATAAAAATAGAGGATTAGAGTTCCCAGGAGGAAAGGTAGAGCAAGGAGAAAGTGCTGATGAGGCGGCAATAAGAGAAGTGAAAGAAGAAACTGGTGGAATAGTAGATATGCTTTACTACGTCGGGCAATATAAGGTGAACGGACGAGATAAGACGATTATTAAGAATGTATACTTTGCTCAAATAAAAGAAATAGAAAAACAAGCGCATTATTTTGAAACGAAAGGTCCGGTACTTTTACAATCGTTACCATCCAATATAAAAAGTAATAATGCATATAGTTTTATTATGAAAGATGATGTTTTAACTTTTAGCATACAAAAATTAAGAGAGAAGCAATTTATTAATTAAATAAAGGCTACCCTATAGGGAGCCTTTTTTATTTTGTGTGTTTAATTAGCTTTTTTTCTAAAAACTCAACTAATTGGTACATAATTGTAGCAAGGACCGCGATTACGAGTAAGCTTAAAAGGACTAAAGTGAAATTAAATACTTGGAAGCCGTATATAATTAAGTAGCCAAGACCTTTTGACGATACAAGGAATTCACCTACAATAACGCCAACCCAAGCTAGCCCTACGTTTACTTTCAATGTGGAAATAATAGTAGGATAGGAGGCTGGTAAAACGGCTTCTTTAAATAGTTGAGTTCTAGAAGCTCCAAATGTTTGTAACACTTTTAAGTAGTTGGTGTCTACTTCTTTAAAAGATGTATAAACAACTATTGTTGTAATGATGATGGAAATAAGCGCACCCATTGCGATGATAGAACCCATATGTGGGCCAATCGCTACAATCAAGATAGGCCCTAAAGCAATTTTAGGCATTGCATTTAGTACTACTAAATATGGCTCTAATACTTTAGAGAAAAATGGTGACCACCATAAAATTGCAGCTAAAATGGTACCTAATAGAGTTCCTAATATAAATCCGAATATCGTTTCCATTAAAGTGATACTCGTATGAACGTATAACGAACCATCGCCTATTTTTTCGATAAACAGTTGAAATATTTTAGATGGGTAACTAAATAGTAACGGGTCAATCCAATGTTTTTTTCCTGCTATTTCCCATAGTGAGAAAAAAGAAACGAAGAGGAGAAGCTGGAAAAAACGTACCCATCGCTTTTCAACTTTTTTCTGCTTTATATATTTTTCATGAAGCAGTTTGTCATTGTTCTGGGTGTTCAAGTTGTTCCAACTCCTTCCATATTTTTTGGAATAGTGTTGCGTAGTCAGGGTGTTGTCTTGCATGAAAAGGAGATAATTCTCTTAATGAATTTGGCACGATAAAAGTCTTTGCGATTTTCCCTGGATTAGCTTTAAATAAAAATATGCGGTCACTCATTGCGATGGCTTCTCCGATATCGTGTGTAACAAGGAGCGCAGTTTTTTCAAAAGCCTTTAATGTAGCCGAAACTAAATCTTCTAGTTTTAACTTTGTTTGATAATCCAATGCGGAAAATGGCTCATCTAAAAGTAATAACATTGGATTCGTTGCTAACGTTCTGACTAAAGCTACCCGCTGCCTCATTCCTCCCGATAGTTCAGATGGATACATCTTTTCAACATTTTCTAACCCTATTTCCGTTAATAAAGATAGTGCCTTCTGTTTCTTTTCTTCTTCTAACATATTTGTGATTTTTAGACCGAGCAAAATATTTTCTTCAATTGTCTTCCAAGGAAATAAATAATCTTGTTGTAGCATGTAGCCAATATTTCCTCGGTTTAGAAGTGGATTCGCTCCTTTAATCCAGACTTCTCCATTCGTTGGTTTTATTAGCCCAGCAACAATGGATAATAACGTCGTTTTTCCACAACCACTAGGGCCTAAAAAGGAGATGAACTCTCCTTCTTCAACAGATAAGGAGACATTTTCTAAAGCTTTCGTTGTACGATCCATAGATAAATATATATGATCTACTGCTTCTATTTTTAAAAAACTCATTTAAATCACCTTAATTTCCAATAACGTTTTCTGCGATGTTTGTATTTACTAACGTCCCATGATCAACTTGAGTCGGTAGTTCTCCTGCTTCTTCCATAATTGCTTGTAAGTTCTCCCACTCTTGTTTATCTAATATTGGGTCTGTAGCAAAAGAGCCTTGGCTTTTATATCGATCAACAACCATTTCGATTAGTTCTAATTCAGTATCATCAAAATAACTTTGAATTACTTCCGCCACTTCTTTAGCAGAATGGTTATCTACCCATTGTTGTGCTTTATATAAAGCTCTCGTAAATTTTTCAACAGTTTCCTCATTTTCATTTATATAGCTTTGTTTTGACATAAAAGTTGTGTACGGGACAAGACCTGACTCTGTTCCGAATGAAGCCACAATATAACCGATTCCTTCTTTTTCAAATATACTTGCTTGTGGTTCAAATAATTGTACGAAGTCACCAGTTCCAGATGCAAAAGCATTAGGTATATTTCCGAAATCTATATTTTGAATTAAGTTTAAGTCGCTATGAGGATCGATACCATGCTGTTTTAATACGAATTCACCGACCATTTGTGGCATGCCGCCGACACGTTGGCCTAAAAATGTAGTATCTTTCAAGTCATCCCAGCTGAAATTATCCAGTTTTTCACGAGAAACTAAAAAAGTTCCATCTGTTTGTGTTAATTGTGCAAAATTTATAACAGGGTCTGTTGCACCTTGTGCATAAACATAAATAGAAGTTTCAGAGCCTACTAATGCAATATCAGCTCCATTGCTAAGTAAAGCTGTCATCGTTTTGTCCCCGCCCCATGCAGTTGTTAATTGTACATCCAAGCCTTCTTCTTCAAAAAAGCCTTTTTCAATCGCAACATATTGGGGAGCATAAAAAATGGAGCGAGTTACTTCGGCAACGCGAACAGTTTGACCATTTGAATTTCCGCATGCAACAATAGAAAATAATAAAACAAACCCAATTATGGAAGCACTTATTATCTTTACATATCTTTTCATCTTACTTCTAACCTCCTCTTTGAAGTGTTTTATATAAACTGGACAGCCCAACAATATATACGGGGGAATGAATATAGTTGCTGGAATGTCCAGGAATAGTTAAACTAATCACTAAATGAATAGGAAAGTTCAACTACTAATTACAATATTCATGTAGGAAAAAATGTGTGAATGCCTAAGGAGATGAAAAACGTGAATAATGATGGAAAAATTATTGATAAAAAACGGTTTCCTTCTCCAAGTTCAAAGATAGATGTATATACAATCACTTATATGAGTGGTGGTTTAAAGGTGAAGGGTCTATTGGCCGAACCTAAAGAGGCTGGAAAGTATGACGGTTTCCTCTACTTGCGTGGGGGAATAAAAAATGTTGGACAAGTTAGGGTAGCAAGAATTGTTCAGTTTGCGTCTGAAGGTTTTGTTGTGATGGCACCATTCTATCGTGGGAACCAAGGTGGAGAGGGAAACGAAGACTTCGCAGGAGATGATCGCCAAGATGCATTTGCGGCTTATCAATTACTTGAGCGATACGAAAAAGTTCAAGCAAATCGCATCCATGTGTTTGGATTTTCAAGAGGAGGTGTAATGGCTTTATTAACAGCCATTCATTTTCCTACTGTTCTGTCAGTTGTATGCTGGGGCGGTGTCTCGGATATGCATTTAACATATGAGGAGCGAGTAGATTTACGTAGAATGTTAAAGAGAGTAGTTGGTGGAACTCCTAATAAAGTACCAGAGCGATATGATTGGCGAACGCCACTATATGAAGTAGAAAAGATTAAAAGTCCTGTACTATTAATTCATGGTGCTAAGGATGAGAATGTGTCAATTGAACACTCCATTCGTCTTGAGAAGCGTTTGAAAGAATTAGAGAAAAGAGTGGAAAGTTGGTATTTTTATGAATTTACTCATTATTTTCCGCCAGAGCAAAACCGAAGAACAGTGAGAAGATTAACGGAGTGGATGAAGAATCAATAGCAGTACCTTGTTACATAGAAAAAGCACGACTGTATGGTATAGACTATCATACAGTCGTGCTTTTTAATTAAACTGTTGGACCACCAAGAGCTAAAATGTTATTTGGAACATGTTGGAATTTTGTGAAATTTTGTTTGAACTTCTCTGCTAGTTCACGTGCTTTTTTATCATATTCTGCTTCACTAGTCCATGTTTTCTTAGGTTGTAATACTTCGTCAGGAACACCAGTTACATGTAAAGGTACGTTTACTCCGAAATATGGATCAGGTTGAAATTCTGCATTTGTTAATTCACCTTCAAGAGCTGCTTGCACCATGGAACGAGTATAGGAAAGTTTCATTCTATTACCTACACCATACTCTCCACCGGTCCACCCTGTATTAACTAAAAATACTTGAACGTTGTGTTCGTCAATTTTCTTTCCTAACATTTCTGCATAAGTTGTTGCAGGTAGTGGTAAGAAAGGTGATCCGAAGCATGTAGAGAACGTTGCCTGTGGTGAAGTGATGCCACGTTCTGTTCCAGCAAGTTTACTTGTGTAACCGCTTAAAAAATGGAACATAGCTTGTTCTTTTGATAATTTGCTAATAGGAGGTAGTACCCCAGTTGCATCAGCTGTTAAAAATATAATAGTTGTTGGATGCCCAGCAACGCTTGGATCAACAATGTTATTCATTGCTTGTAATGGATATGCTGCACGAGTGTTTTCTGTTAGTGACGAATCATCGTAATCAGGAATTCTACTGTTTTCATTTAATACTACATTTTCTAATACAGATCCGAAGCGGATGCTATCAAAAATTTGTGGTTCTTTTTCTTGAGAAAGTCCGATACATTTTGCATAACAACCACCTTCAATGTTGAATACACCAGTGTTGGACCAACCATGTTCGTCGTCACCAATTAATTTACGATTTGGATCGGCAGAAAGGGTCGTTTTACCAGTTCCTGATAACCCGAAAAACAACGCCACATCTCCTTCACGACCTACGTTAGCAGAGCAGTGCATCGGCAAAATACCGTTTTCAGGTAATAAGTAGTTCATAATCGAGAAAATTGATTTTTTCATTTCGCCAGCATATTCTGTACCGCCTATTAAAATAATTCTCTTTTTAAACGATACTAAAATGAATGCTTCAGAGTTTGTTTTATCAATTGAAGGATCAGCCTTAAACGTTGGTGCCGAAATAATCGAAAATCCAGCTTCATGTGTTGCTACTTCTTCTTCTGTTGGACGAATAAATAATTGGTGTGCAAAAAGGTTGTGCCATGCAAATTCATTGATAACTTGAATTGGTAAGCGATACTTCTCGTCTGCACCTGCAAAACCTTTAAAAATAAAAATTTCATCTTTGTTTTCTAAGTAATGAACAACCTTATTATATAATGCATCAAATACATCTTCAGAAATAGGTTGATTTACTTTTCCCCAGTCTACTTTATCTTTACTGATTTCGTCTTGGACGATAAATTTATCTTTCGGTGATCTACCTGTGTATTTTCCAGTAGTTGCAAGCACTGCACCTGTTGCAGATAAAGTTCCTTCTTTTCTTTCTAAAACTTTTTCTACCAATTGTGGGACAGATAATTGTACATTTGCATTGCTTCCATATAATAATGTAGATAGTCCGTTATCGATACCAACCGTTTTCATCTTTAAACTCTCCTTCAGAAAAGTGTATTGTTTATGTTAATAATTAAAAGTATAACACATTAACATCAATAGTCCATACTAATTGTGATATTTTATGTAAAGATTACAATGGAAGTTCATAAAATACACTTTTTTCTCAAATTTGGTATAGATAGCGTCATATTGATGAACTCTAACATTGTAGTAGTTGATAAAGCTAGTGGAAGATTATTTCATAGTATATATTCACTATATTATAAAAATACAAGTATTTCTCTTTTTTTCTTTAGGAAAAATGTCGGTTTTTGTTGACATAGATAGTTTCACTACGATAATATAAATCACTGAACGGATACTCTTATCCCGAGATGGTGGAGGGACAGGCCCGATGAAACCCAGCAACCTGCTCATTTAACTGCAATACATACTGGGCATATTTAATGAAGTGAGAAAAGGTGCTAACCTGAAGCAAAGTATTATATGCTTTGCGTGATAAGAGTGAAAGGCGATAAATCTTCAACCTTTCCTCAAAAAAAGGAAAGGTTTTTTATATTTTGACACAAGATAAGGGAGAGCGTTATATATTAACATTGGAGCTTATCTTAAAGTTTTATTGGGAAAGTGGAGATCCGTATCATGATGGTGATATACACCGATAATTATAAAGGAGGAACTTTATAAAATGACAAAACAACGTCGTTTATTTACTTCTGAGTCCGTTACTGAGGGACACCCGGACAAAATTTGTGATCAAATTTCTGATTCTATCCTGGATGCTATTTTGGCAAATGACCCTAATGCCCGCGTAGCTTGTGAAACATCTGTTACTACAGGTCTTGTATTAGTTGCTGGTGAAATTACAACATCTACATACGTAGATATTCCTAAAATTGTTCGTGAAACTATTCAAGGTATCGGATATACGCGTGCGAAATACGGATTTGATGCGGAAACGTGTGCAGTATTAACTTCAATAGATGAGCAATCTGCTGATATCGCGATGGGGGTAGACCAAGCGTTAGAGGCACGTGAAGGACAAATGACAGATGCGGAAATCGAGGCTATTGGAGCTGGAGACCAAGGTTTAATGTTTGGTTTTGCTTGTAATGAAACGAAAGAATTAATGCCATTACCAATATCTCTTGCTCACAAATTAGCTCGTCGTCTAACTGAAGTAAGAAAAGAAGAAATCTTACCATACTTACGTCCAGACGGTAAAACACAGGTAACAGTGGAGTATGATGAGAACGACAAACCTGTTCGTATTGATACGATTGTTATTTCAACACAACATCACCCAGAAATTACGTTAGAGCAAATTCAACGCAATATTAAAGAGTACGTTATTAATCCAGTTGTTCCAGCTGAATTAATTGACGAAAACACTAAATATTTCATCAACCCAACAGGTCGTTTCGTAATTGGTGGACCTCAAGGGGATGCTGGTTTAACTGGTAGAAAAATTATTGTTGATACGTACGGTGGTTATGCACGTCATGGTGGAGGAGCTTTCTCTGGTAAGGATGCTACTAAAGTAGACCGCTCTGGTGCTTATGCTGCTCGTTACGTTGCGAAAAACATCGTTGCTGCAGAACTTGCTGACAAATGTGAAGTGCAACTAGCATATGCAATTGGTGTTGCTCAACCAGTTTCTATCGCAGTTGATACTTTCGGAACTGGAAAATTATCAGAAGAGAAATTAGTAGAACTTGTACGTGCTAATTTTGACTTACGTCCAGCAGGTATTATTAAAATGCTTGACTTACGTCGCCCGATTTACAAACAAACAGCTGCTTACGGCCACTTCGGACGTAACGACCTTGACCTTCCTTGGGAGCGTACAGATAAAGCTACTGCATTAAAAGAACAAGCAAACGCTTAATAGATGTAACCAAAAAACTGCAGAGATTCCTTTGCAGTTTTTTGGTGTAAAATTGAAAGGATTTTTATTTTCAAAACTAACAACATAGTGAAGAAGAATACGGAAGGCATACACCGGAGAGATTCATGGACGATAGCGAAGTGAAACTGTAACATGGTAGAATACTATAGCACCTTCGCTTTTGTATGTTTATTTTTTCTAACACTTAACAAATCATAGCCTATAGCGTTATAATATATTTGCTATAAAACTTCTGCTTATAGACTTATGTTGAAAGTGAGTGTTTTTGATGGGCCGTAAATGGAACAACATTAAAGAAAAAAAGGCTGCAAAAGATGCAAATACGAGCCGAATATATGCGAAATTCGGTCGTGAAATTTATGTAGTAGCAAAACAGGGAGAGCCTGACCCAGAACTAAATCAAGCATTACGCTTTGTTTTAGAAAAGGCAAAAACATATAATGTTCCGAGAGCAATTATTGACCGTGCCATTGAAAAAGCAAAAGGTGGCGGAGAAGAAACTTACGATAAACTTCGTTACGAAGGATTTGGTCCGAATGGTTCAATGGTTATAGTAGATGCATTAACGAACAATGTGAATAGAACAGCTTCGGAAGTTCGTGCTGCTTTTGGTAAAAATGGTGGTAACATGGGTGTAAGTGGTTCTGTCGCTTACATGTTCGATTCGACTGCGGTTATTGGTGTAGAAGGGAAGTCTGCTGACGAGGTATTAGAGTTATTAATGGAAGCAGATCTTGATGCACGTGATATATTAGAGGAAGAAGATACGGTCATCGTTTATGCAGAGCCAGACCAATTTCATGCTGTTCAAGAGGCGTTTAAAAATGCAGGGGTTACAGAATTTAAAGTAGCGGAATTAACAATGTTACCTCAAACGGAAGTAACCTTATCGGAAGATTCATTAGCACAGTTTGAGAAAATGATTGATGCGTTAGAAGATTTAGAAGATGTTCAACAAGTTTATCATAACGTAGACTTAGGCTAATAATTTAAAAGGGTGTACTAAATAGCCAGCCGCCATTGTAATTAATTGGGGGCGAGTATTTAGAACACCCTTTTCTTTAGCTTTCAGACTGTGGGTTATTTAATAATTCCTCTTGTTCATTCGGTTCCATTCCATTTTGCTCTTGAATATTATTTTGAATCTTTTTATTTATTATAGACTCGCTTTTAATATTCATGTTAGGAGGTAGATTATTATTTCTACTAGCTTGTTTATTCCAAGTTGACATATTACTACTCACCTCTTAAAAAATTAAGCTAAATGTTGAAGAGCAATACTTTTTAACACTTCTTCGTATTCCATTACTAAATTATCGAAAATAGAATCCCAGGACTGTGTTAATGCGTATTGTCTTGCTTTTTGACTCATATTATACATAACAGCCTCATTTTTTAAAAAATAAGTAATTTTTTCTACAAACTCATTCGTATCTTTTTCAACACATAAAAACCCTGTTACTCCTTCTTTGACAATCGAACGTACTCCACCTGCATTTGCCGCAATCGTTGGGGTGCCACAGGCTAATGCTTCTAACACTACATTACCGAACGTTTCTGTTGTAGACGGAAATACAAAAACGTTAGCGCTAGCATATACTGCTGCCAACTCTTCTCCTTTTAAAAAACCTGTAAAAGTCATGTTTTTTGGTGCAAGTTTCTTTAATTCTTCTTTAAGTGGGCCATCGCCAACTACTAACCAGTGCGAGTTTTGCTTGATTTCTGGAGGTAGGTTTTCAGCAATTTCAGGTAAGAGTAAAACATCTTTTTCCGGTGCAAGTCTACCTACATATAAGAGGATATATTTTTCTTTAATATTATATTTCCCCCTCACTTCCTGTTCATTAAATAATGGATGAAAAACGGTACTATCTACACCTCGTGACCAAATAGCTAACCTTGTAAAACCTTTTTTTGTTAAATGTTCTTCGGTTTGTATAGAAGGAACAAATATTTTTTCTAACGGCCGATGAAACCATCCCATGTATTTCCAAAGAAGTTTAGAAAACAATTGAAGGTCATAATACTCTAAATATTTATCGAAATCTGTATGATACGAACCGACAATGGGGATGTTTAGTTTTTTCGCATAATGCAATCCACATAACCCCATATTAAAGGGAGTAGCAACGTGTATAATGTCAGGCTTAAATCGAATAAGCTCTTCTTTTACTTGTGATGTTTTAGGTAAGGCGAGTCGACATTCTGGATATAGGAAAAATGGAAAACTAGTAAAACGATGAACATGTGTAGAGAAAAATTCTTTTTCGGTACTTTCCGGTGCAAAAACACGGAATTCAATTTGTTCCTTTGTTAAATAATCTGTATAGCGTTTTAAAGTCTTCGCAACCCCATTAACTTCAGGAAAAAAAGTATCAGTGAAAATAGCGATTTTCATTGTATTCCCTCCAAATTAGATAAAATAGGTGTGTATAAAAGCATGAGAAACATATCCCGCTGTACAGCCTAGTAAACAACCGACAATAACATCTGATGGATAGTGCAGTCCTAAATAAATTCTAGAAAGACCGACAGCACAAGCGACAGGCAGTAATAAAATTGATAATGTAGGATAAAAAATAATAAAAGGAACTACAATGGAAAAGATTGCTGTCGTATGACCAGATGGAAAAGAATGATCTTTTAAAGGATTTTGAGTAACGTTAATATGTTCAATTACTAAATAGGGACGTTTCCTAGGTAATAATTTTTTTAATAGAGCAACTGGAATATGGCTAATAGTAAGAGCAACTGCACTTGCTATTGCAGTAGTATGCAGTGAATGAGAAGAAAAAATAATGAAAAGTAGTGAAATTGAAATAGTAAAAGATGCTCCACCTAAATGTGTAACCCCATGAAAAAATGTGTTTAATAGCTTTCTCTTGTAAAATTGGTTAATATACTTAAAAAGGAAGCATTCGAATGTATAAATGTGAGTGAAAAGCTTAGCCATCTTATAACCCCTTTTCATTTCTTTTATAATCATTTTAATAGAGGAATATTTAGGAAATACTAACATGTTGTAAAAAGAATGTTAAAGCTTTTTTCAACCAAAAAATGACCATGTATGAATACATTCATGGTCATGTTAAAGCGACTGGCAACAAAATCATTAATACAAAGCGAAAGATTGTATCATTAGCGTATAATTTGAATTTAATTACGATTCATAACAAAATAGTAATAATAGATAATAGTAGAAAATAATTATGATTGGATGGATTTGTAATATTGGCCTTTTTCCACATATTCTCTTCTAATACGTGCCATATCTTTACGATCTTCGTCATTTAAATCTCGAATTACTTTTGCTGGTCTTCCGAACGCTAGCGTATTAGGAGGAATTACTTTGCCGGGAGGTACTAAGCTACCTGCCCCTATAAAAGCTCCTTCTCCTATTTCAGCACCATCTAAAATAATGGAATTCATGCCTATTAGTGCGTCTTTTCGAATAATCGAGCTATGTAATGTGCATTGATGGCCGATTGTAACGTCATCCTCTATAACTAACGGACGATTTGGACTTTGGTGAAGAAGAGACTGATCTTGAATATTTACTCGGTTTCCAATAATAGTTGGAGCGACATCACCGCGTATTACAGTGTGAAACCATATACTACACTGTTGGCCAATTGTAACGTCACCAGTAATTACTGCGAAATCAGCAATATATGTGGTAGAATCAATATTTGGTTTCTTATCTTTGTAAGGATAAAGTTTATACATGTTGGTTACCCCCAATATGCTTTTTCTTTTATCATAACAAAGAAACTTACATATTTACATGTGGGAGTTGAGAATGTGAGACAATGGTTAACAACTGCTGATAACAAAAAAGGTACAATTGTAATTGTACATAGTGCTTTAGATTATCACGGACGATATGAATTACTTATTAAATTTTTCAACCGTTCTGGTTTTCATGTCATAATGGGTGATCTTCCTGGTCAAGGGTTATCGACTAGAAGGAAAGGTCATATAGAAAGCTTTGAGGAATATATAAATGAAGTGGATAAATGGGTAAAGCAAGCATATTTATTAGAACCGCCAGTATTTGTATATGGCCATAGCATTGGCGGGCTTGCTGTTATTAGAACGTTACAAAAAAGACAGGATTTATTAATTCAAGGTGTTATATTATCATCCCCAAGCCTCGAACTTTCTAAAAAACCTAGCAAAGGGATAGAATTGTTTGCGAAGGGATTAGATAAAATTAAGCCTTCGTTACTAATCTCGACAGGATTAAGTATAGAAGATGTTACAAGAAATGAAGAGATGTATCTTATTGGGAGAGAGGACGCGAAATATAGTGCCAAAATCTCCGTTCATTGGTATCGAGAAGTAACGAACGCAATGAAATTAGCTTTTAATGAACAAGATTATTTTCCTTACGAATTACCACTTTTAGTGTTGCAAGCGGGTGACGATCAAGTGGTGGAAAAAGAATCTACTATTCAATGGTTCGATCGTTTAGCGAGTATAAATAAAAGTTATCGTGAATTTAACGGTTTATATCATGAGCTCTTTAATGAACCAGAAAGAAAACAAGTGTATCGCCATATCCTTGCATTTTTACAATTGAACTTGGAAGGAAGTGATTAATCTTGAAGATTCCTACCCATCCAATTAGTCTAATGAAGCGAGTTTATAGAGATGTATTCCCAATTGTCTACCGTGAATTAAGTTATTGGAAAGCGAGAGCAGAAAAAATCCCTAATGATGAATTACGGACGCAAGCATTAGCTAGTATTGAAACAAAGACGTTTCATTGCGAAGGTGGGGCAATTCTTTCATTATTATCAGAAGATGAACTAGAAAAGTGTATTAAATTTATTGTAGCCTACCAAACGATTAGTGATTACTTAGATAATTTGTGTGACAGAAGTACATCACTAGATCCTATCGATTTTCGAGCTTTACATGATGCAATGCCTGATGCACTAACAGTAGGCGCACCGATAAAAAATTATTATGCCTATAGAGAGGATCAAGAGGATGGGGGTTACTTAGCTGATCTCGTTCTTGCTTGTCAATCGGTGTTAAAGGAAAATAAACATTATGCCAGTATTCGGCAAGAGCTATTACAGTTAGCGAACTACTATTGTGATTTACAAGTGCATAAACATGTAGCGGAAGAAGAAAGAGTCCCAAGATTGCAAAAGTGGTTTACTGAAAATAAAAGTACACTGCCTGAAATGGAGTGGTATGAATTTTCTGCTTGCTCAGGTTCCACTTTAGGAATTTTCTGCTTAGTTTCTTCTTCTTTCCATCAATCATTTCAATTAGAGCATGGCAAGCGAATTGTGAAAGGTTATTTTCCGTATATTCAAGGGCTACATATTTTATTAGATTATTTTATTGATCAAGAAGAGGACCAACTTGGTGGAGATTTGAATTTTTGTTTTTACTACCCAGATGAGACAAAACTTTTGGAACGACTCCAGCACTTTTTAGAAAAGGCAGATGAGTTTACTGCAGGACTACCAAACGAAAAATTTCATCGATTAATAAATCGAGGGTTGCTTGGTGTGTATTTGTCGGATCGTAAAGTAGCTGAACGTAAGGAAGTATCTACGTTGGCGAAAAAAATTATCCGCTCTAGCGGAGGAACAGCCTTCTTCTTCTATGTAAATGGACGAGCATATCGGACGATACAAAAATGGAGGAAGTCTTCCTAAATAATAAGAAGAAAAAAGCTTTAAGAGGAAAAAATCCTCTTAAAGCTTTTTTTCATTTTTAAAATAGTAGATGTTAAAACACAAACTACCACTCTTTAGTAGTTTCTAATAAATGATCTATTTCAATAAGTTTTATCACATTTTTAGTATCTATTTTGGTCATTTCAGATGTTGCATCTAGCAGTTCATCTATATCCAACTTGGCCATCTTCATAATTAGACCTCCATAAATATTAATAGTATTTAAACATACTATACGAAACGATATTTATGTTTCTGGGAGTACAAGTTTCTTTTTCTTAGAAAAACAATCTTAGAAATATTATTCTAATATATTTATAAAATGTAGTTATAAGCGCTTTATTTCGACTAAAAATTTCCTCGTCTAGAAAAAGAGCTTAAATTTTTGAACGAATTGTGGCATTTTAGTCAAAGAATTATTGACTATTTTGTGTCATGTTTCACAAACTATTGTTTTCTAGCAGTCTCAAAGAATAACATGTATTAATGAGTAGTAACTCTATAACGGTATAATAATTCAACCAACCGTAAAAACATCCCCATCTGTAAGTAAAGTCAAGGAAGTAAGTGTGGAAGTAACGGTTGGTAACACCCCGATTGGTTCAACTAACAATCATTGGGTCCCCCAATGATTGAAGTTTCACTTTATCCCGGTGTAACCATCCGTAAACTTCCACCATTAGTAAGCAATGTCAAGGAAGTAAGTGTGGAAGTAACGGTTGGTAACACCCCGATTGGTTCAACTAACAATCATTGGGTCCCCCAATGATTGAAGTTTCACTTTATCCCGGTGTAACCATCCGTAAACTTCCACCATTAGTAAGCAATGTCAAGGAAGTAAGTGTGGAAGTAACGGTTGGTAACACCCCGATTGGTTCAACTAACAATCATTGGGTCCCCCAATGATTGAAGTTTCACTTTATCCCGGTGTAACCATCCGTAAACTTCCACCAATAGTAAGTAAAGTCAAGGAAGTAAGTGTGGAAGTAACGGTTGGTAACACCCCAATTGGTTCAACTAACAATCATTGGGTCCCCCAATGATTGAAGTTTCACTTTATTGAAATGGAGGTCCTAATATGAGATTTAAATGGGCTATTTTATTTTTTGTTCTTACTATTGCAACTGTGTTAACAGGTTGTGAGCAAATGATAGTACTAGACCCGAAAGGTCCACAAGCAGCCGTTCAGGCAAGAGATATCATACTTTCAGCTGGAATTATGTTATTTATTGTCCTCGTAGTATTCGGAATGTTAATTTATATGCTTGTGAAATATCGTGCTTCAAAACAAGGTGACGATTATGAGCCACCACATATTGAAGGAAGCCCGCTTGTAGAGGCAATTTTTATTGGTATTCCAATTGTAATCGTTGCGTTCTTATCGGTCGTTTCTGTTCAAAGTAACTATAAAGTAGAGGCTCCACCCGAAGGTTATGAAGCGGAGCCACTAGTTATTTATGCAGCTTCTTCTAACTGGAAATGGCACTTTAGCTATCCAGAAGAGGATATAGAAACTTTAAACTACTTATATATTCCAACAGACCGTCCACTTGAGTTTAAAATATATTCATTTGGAACGATATCAAGTTTTTGGATTCCACAATTAGGTGGACAAAAATATGGAATGGCTGACATGGTTAATACGTTGCACTTAGCAGCAGACGTTCCTGGTGAGTATATGGGAAGAAACGCCAATTTCAACGGTGAAGGGTTTGCCGAAAATACGTTTAATGTGAAAGCAATGTCTCAAGCAGAGTTTGATAAATGGATAGAAGACGTGAAGAATACTGCTCAACCTCTTACGGAGGAGAAGTTTACTGAGCTTCTAGAACATGGGCATCTTGGACAAATGACTTTTACAGGAACCCACTTATCGTTCTTACCGCCTCCTGAAGGAGAACATGGTGGACATAATCACGGTTCAAGTAGTACAAACAACGATCATGATGATCACGATAAAGATGAAGAACATCATCACCATTAATTAGTAAACTGCAAGCTTGATAGATAACAAGCTTCTATACTTCCTGAAAGGAGTTAAATTGTATGGAATTCTTTGAAAGATTTGCCATACCTCATCCAAGTCCCGCAATATATGCGTCGATGGTTGCGATAGGTATTACTGTTATTGCGATAATAGCAGGGTTGACGTACTTTAAAAAATGGGGCTACTTATGGAGAGAATGGCTTACAACTGTTGACCATAAAAGAATCGGTATCATGTACCTTATTTCTGCTCTGTTAATGTTATTCCGTGGTGGTGTGGACGCGATTATGATGCGTGCACAGCTAGCGGTACCAGAAAACACAGTACTAGATGCACAACACTATAATGAAGTCTTTACAACTCATGGAGTTGTTATGATTATGTTCATGGCGATGCCTTTCATTATTGCATTAATGAACTACGTTGTACCGCTACAAATTGGAGCAAGAGATGTAGCATTCCCAAGACTGAATGCACTTAGCTTTTGGTTATTCTTTATGGGCGCAATGTTATTTAATATATCATTCGTCATCGGGGGCTCTCCTGATGCAGGATGGACTTCTTATTTCCCATTAGCGGGTACCGAGTTTAGTAAATCTGTCGGTACGAATTATTATATGATCGCTCTTCAGATTGCTGGATTAGGTACGCTAATGACAGGTATTAACTTTATTGCAACTATATTAAAAATGCGTGCACCAGGCATGACACTAATGAAAATGCCTATGTTTACATGGTCTGCTCTAATTACTAACGTTATCATCGTATTTGCTTTCCCGGTTTTAACTGTAGCACTAGCGATGGGAACGATGGACCGTTTGTTTGCAACAAATTTCTTTACATCAGATAATGGTGGGATGGATATGCTTTGGGCCAATCTGTTCTGGGTTTGGGGACATCCTGAAGTTTATATTTTAATCTTGCCAGCTTTCGGTATATATAGTGAAGTTATTTCAACTTTCGCTAGACGTAACCTTTACGGATATAAGTCAATGGTTTGGTCGATGGTTATCATCTCACTATTGTCGTTTACCGTTTGGGTACACCATTTCTATACGATGGGGCAAGGAGCATTAGTAAATAGTATTTTCTCTATTACAACAATGGCAATCGCAGTGCCAACAGGTGTTAAAATCTTTAACTGGTTACTTACACTTTGGAAAGGGAAAATCGAAGTTACTACTCCAATGCTATACTCATTACTATTTATTCCGATTTTTACAATTGGTGGAGTAACTGGAGTTATGCTAGGGATGTCTGCAGCTGACTATCAATATCATAATACGATGTTCTTAGTAGCTCACTTCCATTTAGTAATTATTCCAGGTGTTGTATTTGCGATGTTAGCAGGGCTAACGTTTTATTGGCCGAAAATGTTTGGCTTTATGCTTAACGAAAAAATCGGAAAAATTTCCGCGTGGATTATTGCTATAAGTACACTTGTGGCGTTTATGCCGATGTTTATTTCAGGTTTAGACGGTCAAGCGCGTAGAATGTACACGTATTCTGAATCAACTGGCTTTACAATTTGGAATATGATTTCTTTTGTTGGGGCAATTGGTCTAGCAATTGGATTTATTCTAATAGTATATAACATTTATTACAGCATTCGTTATGCACCGAGAAATGTCGGCTCAGACCCTTGGAATGCACGTTCATTAGAGTGGGCAACACCAAGTCCAGTACCTGAGTACAACTTTGCAATTGTTCCAAACGTAAAATCAAGTCAAGCATTATGGGATGCTAAAAAGCATGGTCATGAGCTATTTAAAGGTAAAATTGAAAAAATTCACATGCCAAATAATAGTGGCGTTCCATTTATAATGGCTAGCATTTTCTTTATTTGGGGATTCTCGTTCATATTTGCGATGTGGATACCTTTAATCCTTTCGACAATAGCTATCTTTGCATGTATGGCTTATCAGTCATTTGAAAAAGACGATGGCCGATATATATCTGTAGAAGAAGTAAAAGAAACAGAAGAAAAATTGGGAGGTACAAAAATATGAAAATAGATCATTCACTCCCTCTTGAATATAGTACGGAAGAAAATCGTTTGAAAATATTAGGCTTTTGGATTTTTCTGGGTGCGGAAATTATGCTTTTCGCAACGCTATTTGCATCGTACTTCGTTTTAGTCGATCGCACTGGCAATGGGCCATCGGGTGCAGAAATATTTGAAATAACACCTGTATTAATCGAAACTATTTTATTATTAACAAGTAGTTTTACGATTGGTCTTGCTATTCATGCAATGAGACTTGGTAGACAAAAAGCGATGCTAGCTTTCTTCGGAATTACATTAGTTTTAGGTTTAGCGTTCCTAGGAGTGGAGATTTATGAATTCTTCCATTATGTACATGTAGGAGCGGGCCTGCAAACTAGTGCATTTACAGCGATCCTACTAACGACTTTAGGGACGCACGGAGCCCACGTGGCGTTTGGGTTAGTATGGGGATTATTTATCATGCTTCAAGTTAAAAAGCATGGTTTGACATCAAAAACAGCTAATAAGTCGTTTATCTTTTCATTGTATTGGCATTTCTTAGACGTAGTCTGGATTTTCATCTTCAGCTTCGTCTACTTGAAAGGAATGATGTGATATGAAAGAGTTATTTCCTCTCAAGCAAGTAATGGGCTTTATTTTTTCATTAGTTTTGACCGCAGTAGCGTTAGCTGTCTTACTGTTTGATATGTCTTTTGCTGTAGGGATGACTATTCTTTTAGTAACAGCTTTCATTCAAGCTGGTCTACAGTTAATACTGTTTATGCACGCTGGTGAATCAAACGATAAAGCATCCATTTATACAAACGTGTTATATGGGATCATTATTGCAATTGTTACTATTTTAGGTACAATGCTTACAATGGTTTGGGGTTATGTTTAAAAAGAAAGAGCAGGAGCGAATATTCGCTTCTGCTCTTTTTATATGTTGTCATGTTATTTTTGTGGGTTTAATTTTTTCGTTGTTTTTTCTAAAACTTCTTCCGTTATAATAAAAAACATTCCCATAAGAAAAATAAATATACCACCCATAACTGTTCCTATACCAATCGGTGTTAATAAACTGGAACCGCTTGCAAATGCGCCGAAAATAAAAGTAATAATACCTATAATTATGACCGTGCCCCCAAAATATTGTACGGCATTAAACATCCCTTTGTTTACATTCATCATTTTCGACCCCCCATATTATAATAATATTATTTTGTTCACAAAAATGTCAATTATTTTTCTTGATTTGTTCATAATTAGTTATTGACTAGGAATAAAAAAACACCTCAATTGATTAACTATGAGGTGTTGAGAATTTTTATTATTATTTTTTTTCAATAGCTATAATGAAGGGAGGAGCATTCACTTGATTTAGGAACCGATATTGTAGAACATTAGCTTGCTTTTGTTCAATTGTACTCACGTATTCAAGAAGTGCGTCTCGTTCTACTGCTCCTTCAGGATGTCCATGATAAACAACTAAAATAATTAAACCTTCTGAAGGCATAATTTTCAAGAGCCTATTAATAGCGTTTACCGTACTATCAGGCGTTGTTGTAATTGTTTTATCTCCACCAGGTAAATAGCCTAAATTAAATATAGCAGCTTTTATTTTGTGATGCAGTGATGCTTCTAAGTGTTGTGATACATTGGCATGACTATCATGAATAAGTGTTACGTTCGTTACATCCTCTTTTTGTAATAGGGTGGATGTATTAGTTAGCGCTTCTTTTTGTATATCAAAGCCATAAACGTGCCCGCTGTCACCGACTAATCGAGCGAGAAATAATGTATCATGTCCATTACCTACTGTTGCGTCTATAGCAATATCACCTTGGCTTAGAGCTAATGTTAATAACTTTTTACTATAAGGTAATACACGTTCTAATTTCATTGGACCACTTCTTTTCGCTTATAGTATTTACCTTGATAGCTATTGCGTCTTTTTAGTTCTGCATCGATATTATTTAATACGGACCATTTATTAACACTCCACATAGGTCCTACCATCAGTTCAATAGGGCCATCACCTGTTATTCGATGCACAATCATCTCAGGAGGAATAATCTCCAGTTGATCAACGACAAGGTTTACGTAATCTTCTTGTGAAAGGAATTGCAACATTCCTTTTTCATATTGCTTTACCATAGGAGTTCCTTTGAGTAGGTGAAGTAAATGAATTTTAATCCCTTGTACATCAAGCTTGGCCACAGCTTTTGCTGTTTCCATCATCATGTCATAATCTTCAAGTGGTAGCCCGTTAATAATATGAGAACAAACCCGTATTCCGTGTTTACGTAATTTTTCTACCCCTTCCACATAACATTTGAAATCATGTGCTCGATTAATGAAAAGAGCTGTCCGTTCGTGTACCGTTTGTAACCCTAGTTCAACCCATAAATAGGTCCTTTTATTTAATTCCGCTAAATATTCGACAACATCGTCTGGAAGGCAATCCGGACGTGTTGCAATAGAAAGGCCAACAACCCCTTCAAGTTCTAATACAGCTTCGAATTTTTCTCGGAGCTCTTCGACAGGTGCGTGTGTGTTCGTAAAAGCTTGGAAGTAGGCCATATACTTTCCGTCTTTCCATTTTTGATGCATTTTATTTTTAATTTCATTAAATTGAGTAATTAGGTCATCTGCTCGATTTCCAGCAAAATCACCAGAACCTGCAACACTACAAAAAGTACAACCACCATGTGCAACGGTGCCATCCCGATTTGGACAATCAAAGCCTCCATCTAACGCTACTTTAAATACTTTATGTCCGAAATGGTTTCGTAAGTGATAATTCCATGTATGGTACCGTTTATCTTCATTTGAATATGGAAACGGATTATTTACTTTCATCCGTCACAACTCCTTCTATTGGGTTTCATCAAGTCATTGTAGCATGTTTCACCAGTTCCACGCTATTTGAATGTTTAGGAAAAAAATGAACAAAATAAACGTAATGAAATTAGGTGAGGTGATGGAAAGTGGCAACGAGAGATTCAGTAGAACAGTTCATTCAACAATGCGAAGATGCTATACGTTATGCAGAAGACCAATATAGTAACGCGGAACAACAAGAGCATTATAATGACACAGAATTTACGAAGGCACAAGAAATGTTAGAACAAACATATAATGGCCTGATGCACTTATCATTAAGTTGTAATGCACAACAAAGAGAGCAATTAAATCGAATGAGACTGCAGTTACAGCAACTTCAAAATCAAATGACATTATTAGACCATTAAAGGAGTGTTTTCCCAATGAAAAAACGTTCCAAGCAAAACAATCCCGAACAAAAGACAAAAAACGGTGTGAACAATAAAGTAGAGGCAGCAGCTGACTACAATGTTGTAAAAGACGTGAAAGAAAAGAATAGTAAAAAGGCTCAACCTGTTCGTTCTGATCATCATAATGGACATTAAGAGAGGGGATTCCCCTCTCTATTTTTAGTTTTGGCCAAAAAATTCAATGTTTTATACTAATCCAAACCATTCAAAAAACACTTTAAAGTCAGTTCTAATATATCTACACTTTTATGAACAATCCCGCATAAAAACAGTGTCAAAATTTCTTTCTTGCCACGAATACGTTTTGCTATTACAATTATTTAGTATTTCGAAATAAGGGAGAAAAAAGGAGGGCAAAAACTTCATGCTAAAAATGCCAAAAGCCCTTTGGTTACTCGTATTAGGAATGGCTATAAATGTAACAGGAAGCTCCTTTTTATGGCCATTAAATACTATATATATACATGATATTCTAGGTAAGTCACTCTCTGTTGCTGGACTTGTTCTTATGTTAAATGCAGGTGCAAGTGTTATCGGTAATTTAACAGGGGGTTATTTGTTCGACAAAATTGGTGGCTATAAGTCGATATTATTAGGGATAGGGATAACGATTGTAGCCTTAATTGGAATGACGTTCAATCATTCATGGACTTACTATATTATCTTTCTAACAATTATCGGTTTTGGTTCAGGGATTGTCTTTCCTTCTATGTACGCGATGGCCGGTTCGGTTTGGAAAGAGGGGGGGCGTAAACCATTCAATGCAATGTACGTATCCCAAAATGTCGGGGTTGCTATCGGTGCGGCACTTGGCGGATTAGTTGCAGATTATCGTTTTGACTATATATTTTTAGCAAATACAGTTACGTATGTAATATTTTTAGCTATTGCTATATGGGGATATAAAGGGATTGTCGCAAATCCATCCAAACAAACGACTTTATTAAATCAAACAACTAAAATAAAAGATTATACGAAGCTATATGCGCTATTAACGGTAAGTGTTGGATACTTCTTATGTTGGGTAGGTTACGTGCAGTGGCAAACTACCATTTCGACCCATACGCAAGGGTTAGGAATTTCTTTAAAACAATACAGTCTCCTATGGACAATAAATGGGGCGCTAATCGTTTTTGCTCAACCAATCATATCTTATATTGTTAATAGGTTTACAAAAACGTTAAAAATGCAAATAAACGTCGGTTTAATCATTTTTATGGTATCCTTTGCGGTAGTTGGAGTAGCAGAGCAGTACATGGCATTCGTTGCAGCAATGATTATACTTACAATAGGAGAAATGTTTGTTTGGCCAGCTATCCCAACAGTAGCAAATGAGCTTGCTCCTAAAGGGAGAGAAGGTTTTTATCAAGGTATTGTCAATAGTATTGCAACTGGTGGCAGAATGATTGGTCCTTTATTTGGTGGCTTACTCGTTGACTTTTATGGAATGAATATGCTGTTTATGATCCTAATAATATTAATGTTTATTGGTATATTTACAACAACAATATACGATCGGAAAATTAAACAAAGAGAACAAGGTACTACAAAATTAACGAAAAGTGTGTCTTAATAGATACACTTTTTTAATTTTTTTCGTCATGTTTATAAAAAAAGACGTATAATATAATTTGTATAATTGGAAAATTAATGGATTTATAACTATTTACATACAGGTGAAGGGAGTAAAAATGATAAACAAAAATAATTTAAAAAATGATGTATTGTTAGTATCAAAAGGTTATGTTAGTTTATCAGAATTAGAGTTGGAATGTTTAGTAGATATTATTGCAATGGATGAAAGAATAGACTTGGCCTTTTTTGGTACTTCGAGAGAAACGGATGGAGTATTTGTATTTACAGATAAAAGGATTGTTTTTATTGCGAGAACAAGGAGTATGAAAGACTTTTTTTGTCTCTATGAAGAATACGATCGCCTGTGCTGTCTTGATAGGCAAACGAATCCTGATGACCCAAGTCTTAATATTCTTTTTATGTTAACTGAGGATGGTGAGATATTTGACATTGATCGGTTAACTAGTGATAGAGCAGAGCTATTATATCGAAAACTATTAAAACTACTTGGTGAAGAGCCTATAGAACATAAGGATAAAAATAAGCGTTCTATGCCTACAATTGTAAAGTTTATTAGCTTACTCGGAATTGTTTTTGTTGTTTTTGGTGTAATTAATATCGTTTTTGATGGTGATGAAACAGGAACGATGGAAACTTCATCTGATGATGTGGAGTTTGTTTCCCATCAAAGAGAAATTAATTTTGTAGAAGATGGTGTAGTTGAAGTAGAAGGAGAAATGAAATTTGAATATAAGGATTATTTCTTTACTGATGCAATAAAGCCACCGAATAGTGAGGATGATTTTGCAACATATTTGATTGATAATGAATTGTTTACTTACTTAATTGTGGAAGCGGAGGTCACAAATATTTCGAAAAACCCATTAAATATCCAGACTAATAGCCCTTTATTTGTCGAACTTGTCGTAGATGATGTCCACAATTATTACCCGATGGTAGATCATTTAACTAATAATGATAGTGAGTTTTCCTATTCAGATGTTGAGCCTTCCGAGACAGTAACAGCTTACTATATGTTCCGAATACCGAAAAAATTTGTAGATTCAGAGGATAGTTTCGTATTGCATTTTGATCGATCGCATGAAAAATTCATTTTGGAATATATAACAAGCCTTCAAGTACGGTAATAGATAGAGAAATAGTTAAAATGGCAACCGCTTTGAACCGGTTGCTTTCTTTTACAATAAACCGAAATTAACACTTTTTATTATTATAAAAGACTGAAGATTATGATATATTAGCGAAAGGAGAGGTGAGACATTGATATGAAAGTGCGCGGTACTCGCTTAACGGATGAAATGATAGATACGATTATTGCAAATGCGTTTGAAGGAATCGTCGTAGTAGATGAAAAAGGATATATCGTTTATATGAATGAAAGTTATAGTAACTTTGTAGAGGTTGAAAATGACGTAGCTATTGGAAAACATGTAACGGAAGTAATAGAAAATACCCGTATGCATCTTGTTGTGCAGTCTGGTAAAGAAGAACTTGCTGACCTTCAATACATAAGAGGCAATTACATGATTGCAAATAGAATCCCAATCTTTAACAAGCAAGGAAAAGTAATAGGAGCTTTTGGAACAATCCTTTTTCGAGATACGAGTGAATGGGATAAGATGAATAGTCACGTAAAGAGTATGATGTCAAGAATTCAAAATTATCTACAGGAATATGAATCACAAACAGGTGTGAAGTATTCGTTAGAAGATATCATTGGGGATTCGGAAGTCATCGTATCTTTAAAGAATAAGGTTAAACAAATTGCCCCTAGTGATGTGTCTGTATTAATTAGAGGTGAAAGCGGAACAGGAAAAGAGCTATTTGCCCACAGTATTCATCAGTTAAGTAACCGCAGCAGTATGCCATTTATTAAAGTGAATTGTGCAGCTATTCCAGAACACTTGTTAGAATCAGAACTGTTTGGTTATGAAGATGGGGCTTTTACTGGTGCTAAAAAAGGTGGTAAAAAAGGAAAGTTTCAATTAGCTGATGGTGGTACTTTATTTCTTGATGAGATAGGTGATATGTCGTTGCCTATGCAAATAAAGTTGCTTAGAGCTCTACAAGAAGGGGAAGTGGAGCCTATCGGGGCGAGTAGGCCAATAAAAGTGGATGTTAGAATTATTGCAGCAACGAATCGGCCGTTAGAAAAAATGATAGAAGAAAAAAGATTTCGAGAAGATCTATATTATCGAATTCATGTTATCCCTTTTTATATCCCATCATTACGTGATAGAAAAGAAGACTTACCGATTTTAGCTAATCATTTTTTGAGGAAAATTAGTAAAAGAACGGGAAAAAGAGTAAGAAATATTTCTCCTGAAGTTTTACAAATTTTCTCTAAATCTCCTTGGCCAGGAAATATTCGTGAGTTAGAAAATGTAATACAAGCAGCCGTTCACTTTTCGGTAGGGGAAACGTTATTAATACAATCTCTGCCGGATTATTTTAAAGACTCCTTTACAATAAATTTAGGAGTGAAAACGTTAAAGGAAACGTTAGAAGAAACAGAAAAACAAGTAATTATCGGTGCGATAGAAAAAAATGATGGAGATAAATTGTTGGCTGCTAAACAGTTAGGGATTAGTAAATCTAGTTTGTATGAAAAAATAAAAAAATATAAGATCACGGTGTAAGTCCAGAATTATGGAAAGAGTTCCAGATTTCTGGACTGTTTTTAATAATGAGATTAGCCGTGCTTTTCATAAGTTAGTCAGATAGGTTAGTCCAAATATTCGGAAAAATAAAAACGTAAAAGTGTCAATTTTATGAACAAATGAACCTTCTTAAAGTTGGCACGCATTTTGCATATATAGAAATGAATAGTTTTGAAAGCGTTAACACAAAGGGGGATTTGGAATGTTAAGTATGATTGGTTTGATTGGAGGTTTGGCACTACTAATTATTTTAACGATGCGAGGAATGAACCTGTTAGTAGTTGGTCCTATTTCAGCATTAGTAGTAGCTCTAACCAGTGGTATGCCACTGTTTCCACAGTTGGCAGGAGAAGGGGAAGCGAACTTTGTTGGAAGTTACATGGGTGGATTTTCAGGGTTTGTAACGTCATGGTACTTAATGTTCTTATTAGGTGCGATTTTCGGAAAAGTAATGGAAGATAGTGGAGCAGCAGATAGTGTATCCAAATTTGTGGTTGAAAAATTAGGGATGAAATATGCGGTATTAGCGATTGTTGCTGCATGTGCTATTTTAACGTACGGAGGAGTAAGTTTATTCGTTGTTGCGTTTTCCGTTTACCCGATGGCTATTAGTCTATTTAAACAAGCAAATTTACCAAGAAGATTTATACCAGCAGCGTTAGCGTTTGGTTCGGTTACGTTTACGATGACATCGGCTGGTTCTCCAGAAATTCAAAACTGGATTCCGATTGAACATTTAAACACAAGCCCATATGCAGGATGGGAAGTTAGTTTAATTGTTGCTGTATTTATGATGATTTTCGGTTACTGGTGGTTAAAACGAATGATAACAAAGGCAATTTCTCGCGGGGAGAAATTTGAATCACGTGAAAGTGATCCTGTGATGGATAAAGAGAGAGCACTGCCAAACCCGTTTGTTAGTATGATTCCGTTAGGTGTAGTATTAATAATTTCATTTATATTCCATGATGACTTAAAGCAATCAGCACTTATTATTGCGTTAACTGGTGGAGTAGTTTCTACTTATATACTTGGAAGAAAATATTTTAAGTCGTTTTGGGATGCAGTTTCTGCTGGAACGATGGGAGCATTAATCGCAATTGGTAATACTGCAGCTGTTGTTGGATTTGGTGGGGTAGCTCAAAAAGTTCCTGCCTTTGAAGTGGCTGTTAATGCAATGACTAGTATACCTGGTAGTCCGTTAATTGGTGGAGCCATCGCAGTAAGCGTAATTGCCGGTATGACTGGTTCTGCTTCGGGTGGGCAAGCAATTGCATTACCGATTTTAGCTCCACATTATTTAGATATGGGTGTAAATGCAGAAGCACTTCACAGAACTGTTGCGATTTCTTCGGGGGCTCTTGATTCTTTACCACATAACGGATACGTCGTTACAACGGTCCGTGCTATTTGTGGGGAGACACACCAAGCAGCATATGGGCCAGTCGCCGCAGTAACTGTAATCGTACCATTAATTGGATTAGCGATGGCAATTGTATTATTCTCGTTAGGTTTAGGGATTTAAGAAAGAGGTGCATCTAGTGGTAGAAAATAAAGTTGTCGTAATAACAGGAGGCGCACAAGGAATAGGATTTGAAATCGGTAAACACTTTGCGGAAAATGGAGCAAAGGTAGTTTTAACAGATATGAATGAACAGCGTGTAAGAGAAGCTAGTGAATCATTAAATGAAAAAGGATTAATTACAACTAGCTTTCGTTGTGATGTTACGAAAGAAGAAGAAATTATTCAAGTTATTGAGGGCACTGTTCAACAATTTGGGAGAATTGATATATTTATTAATAATGCAGGATTACAGCATGTGGCTATGCTTGAAGAATTCCCAACAGAAAAGTTTGAGTTATTAACGAAAGTAATGTTAATTGCACCATTTATGGCAATTAAACATGTATTTCCTACAATGAAAAAACAACAGTTTGGTAGAATTATTAATATGGCTTCTATAAATGGATTAGTAGGATTTGCGGGTAAAGCAGCCTATAATAGTGCAAAACATGGAGTTATTGGTTTGACAAAAGTTGCTGCACTAGAAGGAGCTGCGCATGGGATAACTGTTAATGCATTATGTCCAGGGTATGTTGATACGCCTTTAGTTCGGAATCAATTAAAAGATTTAGCGACAACTAGAAATGTAGAACTAGAGAAAGTACTAGAGGAAGTCATTTATCCGTTAGTTCCTCAAAGAAGATTACTTACTGTTCAGGAAATTGCGGATTATGCCATGTTCCTATGTAGTGATGCAGCTAAAGGGATTACAGGTCAAGCGGCTGTTATTGATGGTGGTTATACGGTACAATGAAGATGGGTGGTGGTTCTTTATGAGCCACCGCTATTTATTTCTTTAATTATATGGGGAGAAAGACTAGTGGAGACAAAACGGTGCTATTTTACTTTGATTACTTTAGATGATTATTATGATGTTAAGTCACTTTATACGAATAATAAAGTTAGAAAATATTTAGGTGGAGCTATTAAAGAAGAGAAATTCGATCGCATATTTCCATGCATGGTACAAAAAGCTACACATACGTGGGTAGTTAAAGAGAAAAAGACGGAGCAATTTATTGGATTAATAACACTTGATCGGCATCATAATGGAATAGATACAGAAGTTTCATACCTACTATCACCTCGACAATGGGGAAAAGGTTATGCCTGTGAAGTAGTAAAAGAAATGATTACCTTTGCCTTCGAAAATTTAAAGCTTCCTAGACTAGTAGCGGAAACACAAACTGCAAATGAAGCATCATGCTATTTGCTAGAAAAGTTAGGAATGAATCACGAAAAAACGGTTACTAGATTTGGTGCAGAACAAAGAATATACGCAATTTATCCAGAAAAGGGATAAAGGCAGCCATAAGTGGGAACTATATTTTTAGGCAATTTAATTAATTGTCGAAGAAAGTGTTGCAGTTTTATGTAATATTCTATACAATACAAATTAAACTCAAACTTTAAATATTACGTTGAAAAGGAATAGTAGTGGACGAAAACGAGCATAGAGAGTTGACGGATGGTGGAAGTCAACAACGAGCGTTCATGAACTCGCCTTGGAGTAGCAAGTGTGAAACCTACTTACAGGAAGTAATGCTTTGCCGTATCGTCCGCGTTAAGGATTTGAGCGAGCATAGATACATTCTATGTTAATGTGGGTGGTACCGCGGGAAGTGTATATACATAATACCTCTCGTCCCTTTTAGGGATGAGAGGTTTTTTATTTTTTTTATCCCGGTGTAACCGTCCGTAAAACTCTTAAGATTTTTTACGGCCGCAAACACACCGATAAGTTCACTAATAGGAGGAATGTAAAATGTCATTTCAACATCAAGACATAGAAAAAAAGTGGCAGCATTATTGGGAAGAAAATAAAACGTTTAAAACAACAGAAGATTATTCAAAAGAAAAGTTTTACGCATTAGACATGTTTCCATATCCATCAGGAGCTGGATTACACGTAGGCCATCCAGAAGGATATACAGCAACAGATATTCTTTCTCGTATGAAGCGCATGCAAGGTTACAACGTTCTACATCCAATGGGGTGGGATGCGTTCGGTTTACCAGCAGAGCAGTATGCACTTGATACCGGTAACGACCCTGCTGAATTTACGGAGCAAAATATTAATACGTTTAGAAGACAAATTAAAGAGCTAGGTTTCTCTTACGATTGGGATCGCGAAGTTAATACAACAGATCCAAACTTTTACAAATGGACACAATGGATTTTCCTTAAGCTATATGAAAAAGGATTAGCTTACGTAGATGAAGTACCTGTTAACTGGTGTCCAGCATTAGGTACAGTTCTTGCAAACGAGGAAGTAATTGATGGGAAATCTGAGCGTGGCGGTCACCCGGTAGAGCGTCGTCCAATGAGACAATGGATTTTAAGAATTACGGAATACGCTGACCGTCTATTAGAAGATTTAGAAGAACTAGACTGGCCAGAAAGTTTAAAAGATATGCAACGTAACTGGATTGGTCGTTCAGAAGGAGCGAACGTTCATTTTTCTATTGATGGTTACGATGAACAGTTTACAGTATTTACAACTAGACCGGATACACTATTCGGTGCAACGTATGCTGTATTAGCTCCAGAGCACTCTTTAGTTGAAAAAATTACAACATCTGAGCAAAAAGAAGCAGTAGAAGCTTATATCAAAAGTGTCCAAAGCAAAAGCGATTTAGAGCGCACTGAACTTTCTAAAGAAAAATCAGGTGTATTCACGGGAGCATATGCAGTAAACCCAGCAAACGGAGAGAAACTACCGATTTGGATTGCTGACTATGTTTTAATTTCATATGGTACAGGTGCGATTATGGCAGTACCAGCCCACGATGAGCGTGATTACGAATTTGCAACAAAATTTGAGCTTCCAATAATCGAAGTAGTTGCAGGTGGAGACGTAACGAAAGAGGCTTATACTGGTGATGGAGATCATGTGAATTCTGATTTCTTAAATGGATTAGGGAAAGAAGAAGCGATTTCTAACATGATTGAATGGTTAGAAGCAAACGGTAAAGGGGAAAAGAAAGTTTCCTACCGCCTGCGTGATTGGTTATTTAGTCGTCAACGTTATTGGGGTGAGCCGATTCCAATTATTCATTGGGAAGATGGTACAATGACAGCTGTTCCTGTGGAAGAATTACCGCTAGTACTACCGAAAACGACGGAAATTCGTCCTTCTGGTACGGGGGAATCTCCACTAGCAGCTATTGAAGATTGGGTGAATGTTGTTGATCCAGTTACAGGTAAAAAAGGCCGTCGTGAAACGAACACAATGCCTCAATGGGGCGGAAGCTGCTGGTACTATTTACGATATATTGATCCGAACAACAATGAACAATTAGCAGATCCGGAAAAACTAAAGCATTGGTTACCTGTCGATATTTATATTGGAGGAGCAGAGCACGCAGTACTTCACTTACTATATGCTCGTTTCTGGCACAAGTTTTTATACGATATCGGTGTAGTTCCAACGAAAGAGCCGTTCCAAAAGTTATTCAACCAAGGAATGATCTTAGGAGAAAATAACGAGAAAATGAGTAAATCAAAAGGAAACGTTGTAAATCCTGACGATATTATTGAAAGTCATGGCGCAGATACCCTACGTCTATATGAAATGTTTATGGGACCATTAGACGCATCCATCGCTTGGTCTACAAATGGATTAGACGGATCACGCCGTTTCCTTGATCGTATATGGAGACTATTTATTGATGATAACGGTAAGCTTAGTCATAAAATTGTTGAACATACAGAGGAAGACTCGTTAGAAAAGGTATACCATGCGACAGTGAAAAAAGTGACAGAAGACTTTGAAGGACTTCGTTTCAATACAGCTATTTCACAAATGATGGTTTTCATGAACGAAGCATATAAAGTAGATAGTATTCCGAAAGAATACGTAGAAGGCTTCGTTAAACTTCTATCGCCGATATGTCCTCATATTTCAGAAGAGCTTTGGGAAAAGCTAGGCAATGAAGGAACGATTACGTATGCTGCTTGGCCAACTTTCGATGAGTCAAAGTTAGTTGAAGATGAAGTAGAAATCGTCGTTCAAATTAACGGTAAGCTAAAAGCAAAACTGAATGTACCAGCTGACGCTTCTCGAGAAACGATGGAGGAAATCGCACTTTCAGATGAAATAATTAGTACTCAACTTGAAGGGAAAACTGTTCGAAAAGTAATTGCAGTACCTGGAAAATTAGTGAACATCGTAGCGAACTAAAAAAGCAGAATGGCTCGCTCAGCGGTGACAAGCACAAGGAAAAGTTTGATAGAAGGTCGCTTAATTGACCTTCGTGCCCTCGTGTTGCGATCCCTTGAAGCTGGATAAAGCGCAGGCAGCAGCTGCATAATATAGAAAAAGAAAAGTCTTTAAAGCAAGTGGGAAAACGAGTCGTTGTTTCCCACTTGTTCTGTTTTTATGTAGAGAAATTGCTTAGTACCAGCTAATTTTGAAATCGGTTGGCGCAAAAGAGTGTTCAGTTGGCGCAAAAAGAGTGTTCAATTGGCACAAAAGTTGACCTTGCTGGCAAAAGCTAGTCCAGCAGTTGACTCGAAAAGAGGCATGTAAACAAAACTACTCCTTTTTCTATTTAAAGCCCATACATTGCAAAACATTTTTATTTTTATTACACTGTTTTTAGTTAAAAAGAAAAGTGAGGTACTAACAATGACAGATATTCCAGTAATTACGGCTGAAGAATTAAAAGCAAAGCTAGAAAAAGGGGAAGAGCTTTTATTAGTAGATGTTCGTGAAGACGAAGAAGTTGAAATGGGGATAATTCCTCAAGCGAAGCATATCAAAATGGGAGACATTCCAGAAAGTTTAGAGCAATTTGAAAAGGATAAAGAGTATATTTTCATTTGTCGTTCTGGACGTCGTAGTGAAAATGTATGTGCATATTTACAAGACCAAGGCTATAAAGTCCGCAACATGGTTGGTGGAATGCTTGATTGGGAAGGCGAAGTAAAATAACAGTAGAAAATGAAAGCAGAGTATTCGCTTATTTGAATGAACTCTGCTTTTTGTTGCTTTATAGTAAGTACTAATTAGGTCAGTAATTAAGTACTTACATTAAGAGCTATTGTAGTAGAACATGGTTACTTTTGAGGGCTGCCAGGAGGATAATAGTATGGAGGGACTTTTAGCCATCCACGTTTCCTCATTAACGTTTTTAGTGTTGCGCCAAACACTGCCCATTCAAAGAAAAATTCAATCCACATTGTTCCCACATCATTTCGAATTGCATTAGCTTGTCCTTTTGCACAAAACTGGGAGCTTGCTACTAATTTAAATGCTAACCCGTTCGTAATTTCATCATCTGTTAGTTTAACGCCAAGAGGTACATCCGTTGGGTCAGAATTCGGTTTAGTTGACGATACGTCTGGAAATGGTATTCCTTCATTTTTCATAAAATTACTAAGCCTTTTTATTTGTGATTCACAAATTCTCGTTACATCAATAAGTGTTTCCTTTACCTCATCGTCAGAGGTCGTGTTTAGCCCAATTTCCTCGTACCTAATAAACTCCTCTACCATTGTCAAATAGGTCCAACAATCTCCAACTTCTATTACATGTAACGGAGATTTAGGCTCGTTTGTATTATCAAACGAAATTTTCATCATGTTAAATATAGCTTCTAATGGATTCGACATATCTTCACCTCCTATTTCCTATTGTCTTCTTAATCATTATTTCTAAATAAAAGTAAAAAATGTAACCATTTATGTAAGTTTTAAAAAAGTTTAGAATTAGTGGTATAAATTTCAGAATATTAAGTTATAAATAGTAAAAAGAAGGACAAAGGGAGAGGTTCTATGATTCAAGTAAAGGTGTTTGATGAGGATCATGAACAAGTTTTAGAAAAAGAGGTTAATCGTTTTTTAAAAAAAGTTGATGAAGACGATTTGATAGACATAAAGTATCAAGTAGAATGTTTCGTAGATGAAAATGATGATGATTATTATAGGTATACAGCAATGATTATATATCGAGCCTGAAAGTTGGTTATTCTAATTTTCAGGCTCTTTATTGGTTAAGGAAATTATAACTCTGAAAAATTTGTGGATAACTCCTGTCATGGGTTGTTACGTCTAGCTTCGGCGCTTAGGCCCTATCAAACTTCCCTTGTCCGAAGTACGAAAAGTCAACATCGACTTAACGCAGTTCCCAAAGCGTTTCCTTTATCACAACCGTAACAGTCCAGTTTGTACGGGCCTGTTCGAAGCGCCTCCGCTTTTGTTCTTTTAGCGATATTTTTGCTTTAGCGCCGTTTTACCAGCATTTAAGCCCGCTAGCCGTCCAGTGACGAGAGCTGCTGTTATATTGTAACCACCAGTATACCCGTGAATATCTAATATTTCTCCACAGAAATAGAGACCATACATCAGTTTTGAAGCCATTTCTTTTGGGTGAATTTCTTTCACAGAAACTCCTCCACCCGTTACAAATGCTTTTTCTAAAGGTAGAGTTCCATTCACTAAAAAGCGAAATCCTTTGCAAACTTTCGCAAAATCTCTTAACTTTTCTTGTGATACTGTGGAACCAAGTGCACTTGGATCTAAATCAACACGCTCTAGTAAGAACAGTAAGTATCGTTCAGGAACAAATCCTTTTAATATATTTTTAACTGCCTTTTTAGGCTCGTCCTTCATTTTTTTATTCAGCTGTTGAAATACTTGTTCTTCATTAATGTCAGGAAGTGCATCAATGCTAACGGTAACTTCTTTCACATTAAACTTTTTTTGCGTCTTCACTACATATTGACTACTTCTTAATACGGCAGGACCGGAAATTCCAAAGTGAGTAAAGATCATATCCATGCGATGAGTGATGACTGTTTTTCCTTTCGGCGTTACTATACTCAATGCAACATCTCGTAAAGATAATCCTTGTAAGGACTTATTTTTAATAAAATCTTCTGAAGATGTGATCGGAACTTCCGTTGGGAAAATTTCTGTTATCGTATGCCCAGCTTTTTTTGCCCATGGATAACCATCACCTGTTGAGCCTGTATGTGGAACAGAAGAACCACCTACCGCAATTACAACGCTTGTTGACTCCATAAATTCTTTCGTTTTTAACATAACACCTTTTACTTTTCCATCTTCATATTCAACTGTTTCAACTGGAGTGTTTGTTCGAATCTCTACGCCTAGTTCTTTAATTGTTTCAATTAACACATTTACTACACTTTGTGCACTATTGGTTACAGGAAACATCCTTCCATGGTCTTCCTCTTTTAGCTCAATTCCTTTTTTCTCAAAGAAAGCAATGATGTCTTCATTACTAAATTCAGAAAAAGCACTATAAAGAAAGCGACCGTTCCCAGGTATATGTTTAATAATTTCGTCAACAGGAAGTCGATTTGTAACGTTACAACGCCCACCACCTGAGATGGCAAGCTTTCTACCTAGTTTATTACCTTTATCAATAAGTAAAACTTTTGCTTTCTGTTCTGCTGCTGCGATTGCCGCCATTAATCCTGATGGCCCGCCTCCAATTACAATTACATCATATTTCATTTTTTTCACCGTCCATAAATAGATACGTTCCTATTATATACAAGATTAGTATGAACACCAATGAAAGACGTTAGACAAGTGATATATTTTCGGTTACTCTGTAGGCAATAATGAAAAAGTGGTGATAAAAGATGAGTAAAGAAGGATTTGTACCAGAAGATGGTGGTTGGACACAATCAAAGGGAGACAAAGTTTTACTTTTGTCCGTACCGACACTTCAAAAATACATAGAGGTTTCTGTAAAAAAATTTTCGTATAAATGGCTATACAATCGGGAGTTAACGAGTTATATACTTGATTTAACGTTCAATGATGAACATAACATACCACTAATATTTCCTCAAACTCATGCAGGTCAATTATTGCTTGATGCGGATGCATATGAGGAGTTTTCAATTGCAATAATAGCAAGTCCGCTAGAAAAAATGGAGGACGACACAGCTTATTTATATTTTCCTAAAATAAATTTAAAGAGAAGTATTCACGCTAAGTGGTAAAAAATATAGTTAGTCAGTTAGTCTTATGCTTTCTACGTGCTTTATGGTAAAATTACTAATTAGGTTTAAAAAAATAGATTATCGTGTGAGAAGGGATTTAATGTCTACATCTAAATTGTTCAGAGGTACAGCAATTTTAACAGCAGGAACGATGTTTTCTCGCCTGTTAGGTTTAGTTTATATATTTCCGTTTTATGCAATGGTTGGAGAAAAAGGTGGGGAGCTATACAGTTACGCATACATACTATATACACTTATGTTAAGTGCCGCAACAATGGGGTTGCCACTTGCGGTTTCTAAATTCGTAGCAAAGTACAACTCTCTAGGTGAATATGGTGTAGGAAGAAAGCTTTTCAGATCTGGATTGTTTACAATGAGTATTACTGGCGTCATAGCTTTTTTAATTCTTTATATTTTAGCACCGTATACTGCGCCAATTATATTAGGACGTGAAGCTAGTGATTACATTCATTCAGTAGAAGATGTTACTCACGTTATACGAATGGTAAGTTTTGCTCTCTTACTTGTTCCGATAATGAGTTTAATAAGGGGATTCTTTCAAGGTCATGAATCAATGGGCCCTACTGCGTTGTCACAAGTTGTGGAGCAATTAGCTCGCATTTTATTCATTTTAGGTAGTGTCTATTTTGTAATTCGTGTAATGGATGGTGACCTGTCCACAGCAATTGGTTTTGCTACTTTTGCAGCATTTATAGGTGCATTAGGTTCGTTACTCATTTTAGTTTGGTATTGGTTTAAAAGAAAACGACATTTAGACAAATTACTTGAACAAGATAAAGGGAATGTGGAAGTTTCCTATAAAGATATGTATAAAGAGTTAATACTTTATGCCGGACCGTTTGTTTTTGCAGGTTTAACATTACCACTTTTTCAATCAGTAGACTTATTTACTTTTAACAGTGCAATGGGATCAGGAGGACATGGGAATACTAATGCGGCGTTTGGTATTATCAATACGTACGCTCATAAGTTAGTGATTATTCCAGTTACGTTAGCGACATCCTTTGCTTTAACGTTGTTACCTACTATAACTAAGTCGTTTGTCAGTGGAAATAATGAACTACTCCAAAAACAAATTAGCAAAGTGTTGCAAGTCTTATTGTTTTTAACACTTCCAGCATGTATTGGCTTAGCGTTACTAGGTGGGCCAGCTTATACAGCCTTCTTTTCCTATGATGAACTTGGTGGATATTTATTAACTTGGTATGCACCAGTAGCAATATTGTTAGCGTTATTTACTGTATCGGCAGCGATCCTTCAAGGAATAAACGAACAGCGTCATACAATATATGCAATTTTATTAGGTTTAGCGGTAAAGTTTATAACAAACTATGTATTCATTATTCAATTAGGTGCAATTGGTTCAATTATAGCAACTGCACTTGGATATATTGTTACGGTTGGTTATATATTATATATCATTCAAAAGAAAACTGGATTTAATTATTCTTTTGTTATGAGGCGTTCACTATTAATTGTTATATTTTTAGCAGCGATGGCGATTGTGGTAATTCCTGTGAAAACTGGACTCGATATGATTTTGCCGTATAGCGCTGGAACGTTAAACTCTTCAATCATTATCGTCATATCAGCAGTAGTCGGAGCGTTCGTATACTTTTTCTTAAGTTTCCGCTCAAAGTTGATATATTATATTTTTGGAGAAAACTTACCGTTTATGGGCAAGTTAAAAAGGTTTAAGCGTTCGCATTAGATTAAAAAAAGAAGACAAACAAAAAAGTTTGTCTTCTTTATATATGAATAAGGTACATACTATTGGCTTTGAAAATAAATAAAACTTACGCTGTTTTAGTTAAAACCTGGGCCAAATCCTCCGCCAAAGCCGCTACCAAAACCTGATTGGCGCTCAAGGCGTGTAACTCGACGATCTAAACGTTGTACTTCTCTTTCTAGACGAGCTAGACGTCTATTAAGTTCACCGAATTGTCCACCAGGAAATCCTCCTCCAGGAGTTCCGAATCCAGGGACAGGAAAAAATTGGCCTTCTAGTTGACGTTGATCTTGATAATACATTCAACATACCTCCTTGTTAATTACATTCTATACATCGTATGAATATAGGGAAAAGGCGGAATCCGCAAATGCCTATTCATTGAAAAAATAGGATAATGCCTATAGAAAGGTGAAGAAAATGAGATTAGATAAATTGTTAGCAAATAGTGGTTATGGGAGCCGAAAAGAAGTTAAGAAGCTTTTAAAATCGGGTGCCGTTAAAGTAGATGATAAAGTAGTAAAAGATGCAAAAAATCATGTGAATCATGAAACACAGTTTGTAACTGTATTTGGAGAAGAAGTGGAATATCGAGAATTTATATACTTAATGTTACATAAGCCGCAAGGAGTGCTATCAGCAATAGAAGACCGTTCTCAAAAAACTGTAATTGATTTGTTAGAGGAAGAAGATGCAATGTTTGAACCATTCCCAGTAGGTCGTTTAGATAAAGATACGGAAGGCCTTCTCCTATTAACGAATGATGGACAATTAGCTCATCAACTGCTGTCTCCTAAAAAGCATGTTCCGAAAACTTATTATGCAGTAATACTCGGAGAGGTAACAGAAGAAGATATAATTGCTTTTAAAAATGGCGTTACGCTAGATGACGGGTATGTAACGATGCCAGCTGACTTAACTATTTTAAAAGCTGGCAATCAATCTGAAATAGAACTTACCATTATGGAAGGGAAATTTCACCAAGTAAAAAGAATGTTTCTTTCCGTAGATAAAAAAGTGACGTACTTAAAAAGAATGAAAATGGGTCCATTGGAGTTAGATGAAGAGTTAAATTTAGGAGAATATCGTGAGTTAACAGACGAGGAAATTAGTCAATTAAAAGGTGAGGAATAAAAGAGAGAACGTTTGCACTTGTTGCAAACGTTCTATGTATTTTAAACTTATATAATTTAATTGTATAAAAATCTTTATGAACTTAACCTAACTTTTTTCTTTGTAGTGGTCCATTTCCCTTTAGAAGGGCTACGAACTAAGTTATTATATGCCAACACATTAAGATCTCGCTGTGCTGTTCTAGGAGTTATTCCAAATTCATCAACGAGTTGTTGTGTCGATACAGTTCCTTTCTCATGAATAAACATGTAGACTGCCTTAATACGGGTTAGCATACGGTTTGTTGATGTTGTCAAAAAACCACTCCTTATCCGTTATTACAAAATGGAACTACTTCACAAAAATACATGATGTTAGGATGCTTGTTTGTTATTCATAATTTTACACCATTTCAGTCATAAAATTCTACTTTAATGCATTAATTTACAAATAATTTAAAAAACACAATCCTCCTTTCTTTATAATCAACTATATGAGAGGAAAAATTGTATATTACTATTGTATACTAAGTTATTAGAATAATCTATTTAATGATACAAACTTTGAAACTTCTTATTCTAATAAACGTACTAATGATAGAAGGGTGGGGAAAGAATGAACAGGTTGTTAACGCTAGAAATTGAGAAAGCAGGTTATGATGAAGGAATGTCAATCCTTTCGAATGTGACATTTAATGTAACTAGAGGAGAGTTAGTCGGCTTAATAGGTCCTAACGGTGCTGGTAAAAGTACGACAATAAAAACTATTTTAGGCATGAATGAACATTATAAAGGTACGATACACTTTGATAGTAAACGAGAAATTGCGTACATACCGGAAAAACCAGTATATTATTTTGATATGACATTATGGGAGCATATTGAATTAACTGCTGCCCTTTTACAACTTGAGGAGAAAAGTTGGACTGTAAAAGTAAAAAAACTTTTGAAAACTTTCGAGTTAGAACACGTCATTCACGAAACGCCAGCAACCTTTTCAAAAGGAATGCAACAAAAATCAATGTTAATATTCGCGTTTATGACAAATGCTTCCCTTTACATTGTGGATGAACCTTTTATTGGACTTGACCCAAATGCAACGAAAAAGTTGTTACTATTATTAGAAGAAGAACAAAAAAGAGGTGCTGGCATTTTAATGTCAACGCATGTTTTAGATACTGCTGAAAAAATATGTGATCGTTTTGTTTTATTATTAGATGGAAAAATTGAAGCTACAGGCACGATGGAGGAAATACAAACGACTTGTGGCTTGCCTAATAGTTCACTTCTAGATTGTTTTTATTTTTTATCAAATAAGGAACCGAGTGTATGACGGGAAACGTTTTATTTAAAAGGAGATTACGAAAAGAATGGAATTTTCAATGGTCTAATTTAACTTCCATCGTTGATCGTACAGTACTTCTCTATGGTATTCTTTTTACTGCTTTTATGGGCGCTCTCCTTTACGACTCACTTCCTACTATCTTTGAAACATTAAACGATCTACCGATTAATTTCTTTTTATTTTTGCTCTATCAACTATGTTGGTTTGGGACAGTAAGAATTTTTATGGAATATGCTGATGAGTATTTTTTAATGCAACGAAAAGATGTGTTAAGGTCAATTAAACTACTCAGCATAAGTTACGCCTTATTGACTTACTTAGTTCAAACTTTTCTTATTGTATTTTTACTATATTTTGTTTTAGTCAATATTGAAACAATTAGTTTTTCTGTTTTTTCGTTACTTTTCTTATTTTCATTGCTTCGATTTTGTATTTTAACTTCTCGGAAATTAGTTTCAATCTATTGGAACGGTTGGAAAAGGCCATTCATCGTTTCGTTCTTATATGTTGGTTTTATTTTTGTAGCGTATATAATTGTAAGTCATAATGCTTATATTATAGGTAGTGTTTTTGCTTTTCTGATTATTATTATCAATCTTATTATGATCATATATAGTAATAGTTTCTTTACAGATGCAGTTGAAAATGAAAAACAACGGTTACGATATGTACAAATGATTTTTCATGCTTCTGAATATGTTCATATCCCAGCAAGCTCTAACAGGACTAAACCGTTACTATTTAGAAAGTCCGAAAAAATATTTTCCGCTCGGACAAAAGAGAATGCATTAAAGGAATTGTATATAAAGTATTTCCTTCGTAATTATCGTTATCCGCTTTCATTGTTTCAGATGATTAGTGTAACAATGGTTGCGATCGTGTTTCTTCCATTATGGATGAAATATGCCTTACTAATTGCTTTTTTCTTTTTTATTAAGGAATGGCTATCAACGGTTTATGATGAAGTAGTAACACATCCTTATTTGCAAATGTACGAAAGCATAGTGAGAGAAGTATCACGAGAAAAAGTAATTCGATTATTTTATATTCCAGCGACGATGGTGGTAGGGGTAATTGTGTTTATTGCGACACTATTGTCGATTTAATTAGTGAAAAGATAGAAAGGATGTTGACTTAAATTGAACAACATTAATTGGAATGAAGAAGTTGCTAAACGTAAAGACGAACTTATTGAAGAGACACAACGTTTTTTAGAAATAGAAAGTGTGTTAAGTGAGAAAGAAGGTAAGCAAACAGCTCCTTTTGGAGAAGGAATTGAGCAATCTCTACAATTTTTATTACATAAGGGTAAAAGTGATGGTTTTGTTGTAAAAAACGTAGACCATTACGCAGGACATATTGAATATGGTGATGGCAATGAGTTAGTAGGTGTCCTATGTCATGTTGACGTTGTTCCTGCGGGAGACGGTTGGACAAGTCCACCATTTAGTGCGGAAATACGAGACGGTAAAATATATGCACGTGGTGCAATGGATGACAAAGGTCCGACTATGGCGGCTTACTACGCGTTAAAAATTGTAAAAGAATTAGGCTTACCACTGTCTAAACGAGTAAGAATTATAATTGGGACGGATGAAGAAAGTGAGTGGCGTTGTGTTGACCATTACTTTAAAAAAGAAGAGATGCCAACAATCGGTTTTGCTCCAGATGCTGACTTTCCAATTATTTATGCTGAAAAAGGAATTGGCGACATTGAATTCAAGTACGAATTAATAGAAACGAAAGAGGAGAACGAAACAATAAAATTACAGGAGTTTGCTTCTGGACAACGTTTGAACATGGTTCCTGATTATGCAAAAGCAATCCTTCAATCAAAGAGCGATACAAATTCTATAGTAGAAGCTTTTGAAAAGTATGTTAAAAAGCATAGTTTAATTGGGAAGGTTGAAGTGGAAGAAAGAAAAGTAGAGTTTGAAATAAAAGGTGTTTCTGCACATGCGATGGAACCGAATAATGGGGTAAATGCTGGTCACCACTTAACGAGCTTTTTAACGATGTTAAATCTTGATTCAAACGGTGAAGCTTTTCTTGGATTTATTGAGAACAATTTAAGTCATGATTCTCGAGGAGGAAAATTAAATATTTCCTATACAGACGATATTACAGGCGACTTAACTGTAAATACTGGGCTAATTCATTATCAAGCTAGCCAAGGTGGTAAAATTGGAGTAAACATTAGATTTCCAGTAACTTGTAAGGTTGAAGATGTGGAGCATCAACTAACGAAGGTTGCTTTGCATAATCAATTTGTTTTAAGTAAATATAATGTTTCTCCACCACATCATGTTGCAAAAGATCATCCTCTTATTCAAACGTTGCAAAAAGTATACGAAGAACAAACAGGTGAAGAAGCGAAATTGCTTTCGATTGGTGGAGGGACATATGCAAGGTCACTAGAGGCAGGTGTAGCGTTTGGACCTCTGTTTCCCGGTAGAGAAGATGTAGCGCATCAAAAAGATGAGTACATTTATATTGAGGACCTATTAAAAGCAACTGCTATTTATGCACAGGCCATTTATGAACTAGCTAAATAAGGAATATTCTTAATGGTATTTCCGTGTTAAAATAAAAAGGTTACTCGTGTAGAGTAGCCTTTTAAAGCTTTAAAGGGCATATTTAAAGTAAAACTTAGTAGTAAATGAATATTTAGAAAAGAAGGTTTAGTCATTGAATGAAGCAACTATGAGAAAGTTTAGCCTTTTTTATTTTCTTACATTTTTTAGCTTTGGGGCATTATCGCCTTTACTTACTGTATATTTACAAGAAAATGTTGGTTTAACAGGTAGTCAAATTGGAATTATTTTATCGATAAGTCCAGTAGTTATTATTTTCATACAACCTATTTGGGGTATGATTAGTGATTATACGCAAAAGCCAAAAGGAATTTTGCTGATAACTCTGTTGTTAACAGCAATTTTTGGAATTCTTTACTCCTTTGTTGGCAGTTTTTATAGTATCGTGTTAATGGCATTCTTATTAGCTGTCACTCAAAGTGCCATTGTACCTATATCTGATAGCATTGCACTTAATGCTGTTCAAAAGACAAAAGGGGATTACGGATCTGTCCGACTTTGGGGAGCGATAGGGTTTGCTGTTGCAGTTTTAATAGCTGGTTGGCTGTCAGATTATTTTTCGTTGAAAGTAATTTTTTACACCTTTTCCATTAGTTTATTTTTAGCACTGCTTGTTACTGCTCGTTTACCGAAAGAAAATCAGTCGGTTAGTGTTAACATAAGAGACGGTATGAATCGATTAGTGAAAATACCAAAGTTTATGCTGTTCCTAGTAACAACGTTTCTAATCTTCGGACCTATTTTTGCGAATAACTTTTATTTTGGGCTATATATTACTGAAATTGGTGGAACTGTTGCTGGGGTCGGTATTGCCTTTTTATTTGCAGCAGGAAGTGAAGCACCTTTTATGAAAATAGCGGGTAGATGGATTCATCGCTTTGGGTTAATGAATATTATGATATTCGCTGGCTCTATTGGTGCATTGCGGTGGTTTTTTTACTTTTTAGATCCACCGTTAATGTTAGTGTATGTTACAACAGTGGTCCAAGGCTTATCCATCGGGTTATTTATCCCAGCTGCCCTTCAATATGTTAGAGATTCCACACCGGTAGAAGTGAGAGCCACTGCAGTTTCGTTATACTCTGCTGTTGGGAATGGATTAGGAAGTTGGTTTTGTACACTATTAGGTGGGTATATTGTTGAGTATTATTCCGTGTCTTATTTATATTTATTCTTTGGAGTATTGACTGTACTTGGTATTGTCATTGTGGTCGTCTTAAAAGGGATGGAGAACAAAGGAGAAAAGTTATTAGTCGGAAAAGAAGCCTGAGCGAGGGCTTCTTTTTTGGGTTTGGCGAGCCGCCTCCGCTTTTCGGATTGTCCAGCTCCGGCGGCTAGGTCCGGCTCAAACTTCACTTTTCCTCCGTGCGATAAGTCAACATCGACTCACTACGTTCGTCGTGTTTCCTTTATCTCCTGCGGAAAAGCTCCAGTTTGATTGGACCTGAACAAGCCGCCTCCGCTTTTCTGTTTGAAATAATATTTTACTTTCATAAAATTATATTGACATGTTAGTTCATGGAATTTATACTAAAGGTAATATTTACAAAACTGTTAGGAGAAGCAGCTATGATTATTGGTATTGATGGTGGAGGGACGAAGACGACTGGTATTTTAGTGGATTATAATGGTGTTGTCGTTTCGAAAGCTACAGTCGGTGCATCTAATCCGAACGGTGTAAGAGAAGTTGACATTCGTAATGAGTTAACTTTGTTGTTCTCGCTTTTAACAGAAAAGAAACCGCTTTCAAAGGTAGTGCTCATTTATGCGGGTATATCAGGAGTAGAAAGTGGAGGGAAAAAAGAATGGATGACCTCTCTTATTAAAAGTATAACTGGTCAAAACATTCGTGTAATAGTAGAAAATGATGCGATTACTGCTCTTTATTCGGGAACAAAAGGTAATCCAGGGATAGTGACTATTTGTGGTACTGGTTCTATTACATATGGACTTAACGAGAGTGGTGAACGAAGTAGGGTCGGTGGCTGGGGTTACTTAATTAATGATGGCTGTAGTGGCTTTGCTCTAGGGAAATCATTACTCGAATATGTTTTTTCAGAATATGACAAAGGAAAACTACCTTGTCACTTAACACATGCAGTATTGCAACATTTTAAACGGAATAGTGTCGCAGAGCTGATCCCACACATATATGAGCTAGGGAAATCTAGGGATATAGTTGCTAGTGTTGGAAAAGTAGTTGTACAGTATGCTCGAAATAATGATAAAACATGTCTAGATATTTTAAGGGTAGCTGCAGAGCAGGCGGTAAGTGATATTAATATATTATATAAAAAATTATTTCACTCTACTATTCAAGATACTGTAATACCAATCGTCTTAACGGGAGGAATTGTCGAGCATTCGGAGGAACTCGTTTCATTTATTCGGAAGGAAATAGAGGTATTAAATAAAACGTATCACATTATCCAACCGAACTGTCCGCCAATTGTAGGAACAATATACGCCTCATTAAAAATGTTAAATAAAGAAATTAATACGAGAATAATAGATACGTTAGAAAAACAGCTAGTTTAGTATAATCTTGTCGGTTTATATAGACAATAAAGGTGATGTGATTAATGGGAGTAGAAAACTTACAGAGTATAATAACTGAGCAACAAAATAGAAAGACGCTACAAATAGATAGGCAAAGTACAGAAGAGATACTTTCAATTATTAATGAAGAAGATCAAACGGTACCACATCATATTAAAAAGGAAATAGGTAGTATATCCGCAGTAGTAGACCAAGTAGTTGCTGCTTTTGAAAACGGTGGTCGTTTGTTTTATATTGGTGCTGGTACATCTGGGAGAATTGGTATTTTAGATGCTTCTGAATGTCCTCCAACTTATGGTACACCACCTGAAATGGTTCAAGCTATTATTGCGGGTGGAGAAGAAGCTATTTTTCGAGCGGTAGAAGGTGCAGAAGACAATGAGCAACTCGGTGCAGATGATATCGAAAAATATAAAATAACGAAAAAGGATGTAGTAATAGGAATTACTGCTAGTGGAAGAGCACCTTACGTATTAGGTGCCTTAAAAAAGGCCAAAGCGATAGGTGCAACTACAGTTTCTTTTACTTGTGCAAAAAAAACAATACTTAATGAAGTGGCAGATTACAAAATTAATATAGAAGTAGGTCCAGAAGTTATTACTGGTTCCACTAGAATGAAAGCTGGGACTACTCAAAAGTTAGTTTTAAATATGATTACTACCTCATCTATGATAAAAATCGGTAAAGTGTATCAAAATTTAATGGTTGATGTTCAGCCTTTAAATAAAAAGTTAGTCGATCGAGCAAAACGGATCATTCAAAATGTTACTGGCTGTACAATGGAAGAAGCATCAAAGCTTTTTGAACAATCTAACGGAAATCCGAAATTAGCTATCATTATGTACAGTTGTGATGTTGATGTTCAAACAGCAATAAATCTATTAAATTCTTCACACGGGTTCGTTTATAAGGCCATTAAGGCTTATAATAATAATATAAACTAAAAGGGGAGTATGTGAATGAAAAGGGGTTTTAGTTTAGCGTTAATTTTATTACTCGTAGCATCTATCATATTAGGTTGCTCCAACAGTTCTTCGTCAGGATCCAAAGACGTTGTAAAAGTATGGACATATCCTGTTCACGGTGATTATGAGCCAGAACTACAAGAGTTAATTAAGTCATTTGAAGCAGAAAACGAAAATATTAAAATCGAGTATGAAGTATTATCATGGGCAGAAGGTCCGCAAAAATTTGATATTGCTTTAAACTCAGGAAATCCACCAGATATTTACTTCGGTAAACCACAAGGTAAATATGTAGACTCTGGGCTTGCTGTTGACTTAACAGGTAAGCTAAATGTAAATGAAAGTGATTATAACGATGTTGCATTAGACCATATGAGAATTGAAGGCGGTTTATACGGCTTACCTATCTACATGTTCCTACATGTATGGGGTGGTAATAAACAGCTTATGGAGCAATATGGAATTGATTATGAGAAAATTCAAACAGAGGGCTGGACTTGGGCAGAATTTAAAGAGTTAGCAGCTAAAGGTGTAACGACGAAAGCTTCCGGAGAGCAACAGTACGGTTTTGTTTTCCAAGGAAATAACGAAGAATTATTAGATCATTTAGCTTTAAATAATGGGCTTCCATATCGTTTCAACGAAGATGGTATTACATGGAACGATGATAAAATATTAGAAACGATGCAGTATATTCGTAGTTTAATAGATGATGGCATTATGCCAAGAGAAACAGCAGCTGTTGATCCAGCTAAACGTATGGAGCTATATTACAACCACCAAGCATTATTTTTCGGCCGTGCCATCCCTTATTTTGATCCAGTAGTGGAAGCACATAATGAAGAAATTAAAGAAGGTAAAGTTGAAGGAGAAGAAGTTAATTTCGTTCTTTTACCAATTCCACATAACGAAGGTCAAGAGCAAGTTTCATTCGGTGGTTCAGAAGGATACATGTTATTCACGCAAAAAAATGCGAAAGAAGACCATGTTAACAACAGTATTAAAGTGTTAGAGCATTTAACTAGTGCTGAAGCTGGTCAATCAGCTGCTGCATTAGCTTTACCACAAGTTCATAAAGATGCTGAAGGTAAGTTTGAAATGCCATTAGCTCCTTATAATGAAGTAGCGGCAGAGGTACTTGCTTCTAAAGTATTACCACCAGCTAAAGTGTCTGCAGCTGCAAAAGCGAAAGATGATCGTTTCCGTACGGAAGTCGTAATCCCTACATTCCAAGGAATATTAAGTGGAGAGGTTACTCCAGAGGAAGCATTAGAAACATTTAAAACTAAAGGAACTGAAATTTTTGCTAAGTAATGAAAAGTGGGGAGGGGGAATGTGCCTCTTCCCCTTTTTCTACAAAACTAGTCATGTATTATAACGTTAGTGTCCTAGGCAATCATAAGCCATTTTCTTCTATAAAAATAATTAGGAAACTGTCTTATGCTTGTTAGGACTGACAGCAAAAAATATGTGCATACGCTTTTAAAAAAAGGAGGGGTTTCGATGTCGAGCAAAGCTGATATAACTGTTCCAAGAAAGTTCGATATCTCCCAATTCATAAAAGATTATGGTTGGTGTTACGCATTTATTGCAATTCCGATAGTGTTGTTTTTAATGTTTACTTTGTTTCCAGTAGGCTATGCATTCATTATGAGTTTTCAAAAATACCATGTATTAGGTTCCACATGGGTAGGCTTAGACAACTATAAAACGATGCTTCAAGATGATATTTTTTGGAAGTCGATGAAAAACACATTTATATTTACGATAGGAACCGTTCCTGTCAATGTTGCTATCACATTATTCCTTGCAGTTCTCATTTTCCCAAGAGCACAAAAAGCCCAAACTTTTTTTAAAGCTTCTCTTTACTTACCTACTGTCGCATCTGGAGTAACAATTGCCCTCGTCTGGTTTTGGATTTATGATCCTACAACAGCTGGTTTATTTAATATGTTTCTAGGGTTGTTAGGGATTGATAACGTCATGTGGCTAGGACAAAGTAGTACAGCCTTACTATCTATTATGTTAATGTCCTATTTAACAGGTCATGGAGCAGGTATTATTCTTTACTTAGCTGCAATGGGTGGTATTCCAAAATCTCTTTATGAAGCAGCTGATATTGATCATGCTTCTAGTTGGTCAAAATTTAAGAATATAACATGGCCATTATTAAAACCGACAACATTATACTTGTTAGTTACTGGTATCATTATGAGTTTCCAAGTATTTATGAGCATTTATTTAATGACCCAAGGTGGTCCTAACTTTGCAACAACAACCATTGCTTATTTAATATATGTACATGCGTTTGAATATTATCAATTCGGTCTGGCAGCTGCAGAATCTTTTGCACTAGGAGCAATTATTATTGTAGCTTCTGTCATTCAATTTAAAGTAATGTCTTCGGATGTTGAGTTCTAGAAAGGGGGCGTCATAATGGAAGTTAAAGTGAATCAAACAGAGTATGCCCAAATCGCATTAAAAAAAGAAAAACAGCGAAATAGAAAAAAGAAAATTTATAGTGTTGTAAGCTACGCAATATTATTGTTTTGGGTTGTTCTTACAATTATTCCTTTATACTGGATGGTTATCTCTTCATTTCGTGATACAACCGTATCCGTTTCATTTCGCCCGGAATGGTTTCCGTCGCAACTTACACTATCAACCTATATTAGGTTTTTAACAGAAACGGATGCATTAAGATGGTTATTTAACAGTTTGTTCGTATCGAGCGTATTAACACTTACAAATGTCATTTTTTCATCTTTAGCTGGTTACGCATTTGCAAAGCTTAAATTTCCAGGGAGAAATACAATCTTCTGGATCTTGCTTAGTACGATGATGATTCCTGCTCAAGTAACATTAATTCCTGTTTACATTATGATTGTTAATATTTTCGGTTTAGTAGATACGTATCTTGCTATTATGCTTCCGATGTTTACAGTAGTAGGAAATATATTTTTAATGAAGCAATATATGTCAACGCTTCCGACAACATTGATTCAGGCTGCAAGAATAGATGGGTGTAGTGAATTTGGTATTTTTCGAAAAGTTATACTACCTATTTCAAAGCCTGGAGTTGCTGTATTAGCGATATTTACCTTCGTATCAACATGGAATGAGTTCTTTTGGCCATTTCTAGTTACGCAATCTAGCTCAATGAGAACGATACAAGTTGGTCTAGCAAGTTTTAAATTCCAAGATGCTACTGATTATGGGGCTATGATGGCTGGTTCAGTACTCGCTGCATTACCTATGTTTATATTATTCTTTGCGTTACAACGATATTTCCTCCAAGGTATTACGATTGGTGCAGTGAAAGGATAGGTGAATTTTTATGGCAAGAATATTGATGGAAAATATAACGAAAACATTTATAGATGATAAACGAGGTGGCACGTTTACAGCAGTAAATGATGCTAGTTTTGAAATAAAAGATAAAGAGTTTTTAGTATTCGTTGGTCCTTCTGGATGTGGCAAAACGACGAGTCTTAGAATGATTGCTGGATTAGAAAGACAAACTTCAGGTAATATCTATATTGATGAAAAATTAGTTAATAATATGCATCCGAAAGATCGTGATATTGCGATGGTTTTCCAAGACTATGCTTTATATCCGCATATGACAATCGAGGAAAATTTGGCGTTCGGTTTAAAAAACATGAAAGTATCTAAGCAAGAAATTAAAGAAAAAATTGACTATGCGACGAAAATATTAGGTTTAGAACAACTTCTTGATAGAAAGCCGAAAGAACTCAGTGGTGGTCAGAGACAGCGTGTTGCGGTCGGACGTGCAATTGTACGTGACCCAAAAGTGTTTTTGTTCGATGAACCACTTTCTAATTTAGATGCTAAACTACGTGTACAAATGAGGATTGAACTTGCGGAGTTACATAGAAGATTAGGCGCAACTATCGTTTATGTAACACACGATCAAGTAGAAGCGATGACGCTTGGCGAACGAATTGTAGTTATGAACCAAGGAGAAATACAACAAATTGCTACACCGAGAGAATTGTACCGAAATCCAGCTAATATGTTTGTAGCAGGATTTATCGGTTCACCACCGATGAACTTTTTTGATTGTGTCTTAGAAACAGCATCAACGATAAAAATTGGTGACTTGACCTTTACTTTACCTGAAAAATTAATAGAACGATATAGAAGTTTTGTCGGGAAGAAAGTAGTATTAGGGTTAAGGCCAGAAGATATATATGATGAAGAATTTGCTTTTTCTGTAAATAAAACAAATAAAGCTCGGATGAAAGTGAAAGCGATAGAACATTTAGGTGGAGAAAATTTAGTTTACTTTCATGTTGGTGAGCGTATTATTACAGCGAAAGTTAGTGGGGAAAGCTTTATAAGAGCTGGTGAAGAGAAAAGCTTCGTATTCAACTTAGAAAAAATGCATCTCTTTGATCCGGTAACAGAAAAACGTATTTAACATAAAGGGAGAGATTAATATGGATGGATTAACACACGTATTACGGATAACGGGAAAAGAGTATTATAAACATATTGTATCGATGGTATTAATAAGTTTAATTATTGCTACGATTGTTAGTCCTTCCGTCTTTCTTATTAAACTTCCTTTTGCTGTACTCTATTTATTACTAATTAGTGGACCTCTTTTAGTAGGAGCTGCATGGACGGTTCAGCAATTATTATTAGATAAAGGTACGTCTGTTTGGAAAACATTTTTTATCGGTATGAAGAAATACTTCTTTTCTAGTATTGCATACAGCATGTTTTTATCGTTTTTCATCATAATTGTGTTAGCTTCTTGGTGGCATTGGAGTCAAGTTGGCGGCACCTTTGCTTTTGGTTTGGCTTGCTTCCAAACGTATTTTTGCGGAATGATTTTTATGAGTCAAATCTATACGTTACCTCTATTAGTAAAGTACGAATATTCATTAAAAAACAGTATTTTTTTAAGTGTAAAATACTTAATTAAAAATCCAATATATACGATGCTAGCATTTATACAAATTGTATCTATCTTTGCTTTATTGTTATTAACAGTAGTTGGATTAGTTATTATTTTCCCGAGTTTGTCGACGCTGTTTAGCAATTTAGTAGCAAGCAATGTGATTGCGAATGACAATGAAGTCGAGTATCACTCTTTAAGTGTGTAAGGAGGAAAAGGATGATTCACGTTTCATATGGGATTGATACGTTTTTAACAAATACATTGGAAAAATGGTCTGGAAAGCGGATAGCACTTGTAACGAACCAAACGGGGATTACGTCTTCTTATCAATCTACTATCGATGTTTTAAATAGGGAAAAATCGATACAGTTAGTTAAATTATTCGCATGTGAACACGGTATACGGGGTAACGTGCAAGCGGGAGTCCATATAGAAAATCACAAGGATGAGAAAACTAGTTTACCTGTTTATAGTTTATACAGTACTTCGAAAAAGGTATCTACAACATTATTAGAAGATGTAGATGCCGTTTTTTTTGATATTCAGGATGTAGGAGTACGTTTTTATACGTATTTAGCAACAGTTAAAAATTTGATGGAAGCTTGTTTACAAACAAATACTTCTCTAGTTGTTATGGATCGACCTAATCCAATTGCACCGTTTACGGATGGAAATATATTAGAGGATGATTTCACCTCATTTGTTGGTCCGTACCGTTTGCCTATTTGTACCGGACTTACGGTAGGAGAGTATGCTCAGTTAATAAAAGTAGAATGTTTTCCAAAAGTAGACTTACATATTAGTAAAATGAAAAATTGGAATCGATCGATGTGGGGAGACCAGTGGAACAATGTTTGGATACCACCATCACCTAATATTCCTCATGCTACAACGACTCTGTATTATCCGATAAGCTGCTTCATTGAAGGAACTAATCTTTCAGAAGGAAGAGGAACTACAAAGCCGTTTGAATGGATTGGAGCACCGTGGTTTAAAGTAGATGAGGTAATAAGTCATTTTACTAAGAAGGAATTAGCAGGAATTAAAATTATACCCACTTACTTTACGCCGACAATGAGTAAGCATCATGGGGAATTTTGCTCTGGCATTCAATTAGTAATAACGGAACGTACTGAAATACATATTGCAAAAACGGCATATGAATTGTTACAAACAATTTTTGCAGTTCATAAAGAAGCAGACTGGCTACCGCCGTTTAAAAAAGGAATGCCCCCCTTTATCGATTATTTGTGGGGAACAGACAAAGTAAGAAAAGGGATAGATGATGGAAAGTCATATTGTGAATTAACGATAGACTGGTCAAAAGGAATAGAAGAGTGGAAAAGTAGGATACAAACAATTTTACTATATTCATAAAGGGGATTGGTGAAATGAAAAACGTAAGAACGATGACATTAAAAGAAAAAATTGGTCAAATGTTTATGGTCGGATTTTCAGAAAAGGAACCGAGTGTCGAAATACAAACGATGATTGAACAATATCATGTAGGGGGAGTTATTTATTTTACGAGAAATATTGAATCTCCTGAGCAAGTTCATCGTTTATCATCACAGTTACAACGATTCGTACCGACAAATCCGTTATTCATTTCGATTGACCAAGAAGGTGGTATGGTCGCTAGAATTACCGAAGGAGTAACGTTGAGTCCTGGTAATATGGCGTTAGGTGCAACCCAAAATAAGGAAGCCGTGTATCAATTAAATAAAATAGTAGCAAGTGAGTTAACAGCTCTAGGTATTAATATGAATTTTTCACCGTGTATCGATGTTAACAATAATCCTAAAAACCCTGTTATTGGTGTGAGGTCTTATGGAGAAGATCCTTATTTTGTTGCTGCCATGGGGAATCAAGCGATTGACGGTTTACAGTCAGAGAATGTTTCTGCTGTTATAAAGCATTTCCCAGGGCATGGCGATACAAATGTTGATTCTCACTTATCACTTCCGGTTATTCCGCATTCATTAGAGAGATTAAAAGAAATAGAGCTAGTACCATTTGCCTCAGCTATTAAGCAAGGGGTAGATGCTGTAATGGTTGCACACGTTTCTTTTCCTGCTATCGAACCAGATAACGTTCCAGCAACATTATCAAAAAGGATGATAAATGGCTTGCTAAGAAATTATTTGCAATACGATGGAGTTGTTATGACCGATTGTATGGAAATGAATGCAATCATAAATTATTACGGAATAGAGGAAGCGACAATACTTGCTATTGAAGCAGGCAATGATATTGTTCTGATAAGTCATTCATTTGATAGGCAGCAAAGAGCAATAAAGGCTGTAATAGGTGCTGTAAATGACGGTCGTATTTCGGAAGACGCTATTAATCAGTCGGTGGAACGCATTTTACGATTGAAACAGAAGCGTCAACTACAAAAAGAAATGCAAAACTGGAATAGTGCTAAAAAGAATATTGCACAATCTGATAACTTAGCTTATGCACAAAAAATAAGTGAACAATCGATAACAGTATTAAAGGATAATGGTGTTTTACCTATTGATAAAGATTCCAACACTTTACTTGTTTCAGTTAACCCTAACGTTGCAACAGAGGTGGATGAAACGTTGGCAACGAATGTCACAATAGGAACATATCTTGGGCAACATATAACGAGTTTAGAAGAGGTTCATGTAACAACAACCGTTACTGATCAAGAAATGACAGAAATAATGTTGATGGCAAAAAATGCGGATAAAGTTATCGTTACAACGTACCAAGCTAGTGCAAACCCTAGTCAAGTATCATTAGTTCAAATGTTATTAAAACAATATAATGAAAAATTGGTGGTTGTTGCTTTAAGAAGCCCATACGATATTGAGCTTTTTCCAAATGTAGCTACATATATTGCTACTTATGAGAGTAGACCATTAGCATTACAGTCAGTTAGTAAAGTATTGATAGGTGAATTACAAGCTAGTGGGCAACTTCCTGTCCAGCTTCCGATGGATGTGTACCGGTCATGATACCTTCTTTACAAAAGCTGTGGACTAAGAATGAAAAAATAGGTATTGGGCTTATGTCTGGAACATCTGTCGATGGGGTGGATGTAGCTGTTATTAAAGTCAGTGGAAATGGGTTAAGTACTAAGTATTCCTTACTAGCTTTTGATACTATCCCTTTTCCAGAAAAATTAACCGAACGAATATTTAATCAGTTTAATCCACAAACAAGCTCTGTTGATGTTTTGTGTAGTATTAATTTTGAATTAGGAACTATATTTAAAGATGCTGCAGAGAAGGTTGTGGAAGCAAGTGAGCTTAGAAAAGAGGATATAGATTTCATTGGATCACACGGACAAACGTTTTATCATATCCCAAAAGAAAAAGAAGGGTTACTTCGCTCTACTCTTCAATTAGGGGAGGCTTCTATTTTAGCACAACATTTTCAATGTCCGGTTGTGTCAGATTTCCGAGTTCGCGATATTGCAGCGGGTGGAGAAGGGGCACCTTTAGTTCCTTATATAGACTACTTAATGTTTGGTCAGCAAGAAAAAAATATCGCTTTGCAAAATATCGGTGGAATTGGAAATGTTACTTTTTTGCCAAAGGGGTTAGAAAAAGAACACGTCATTGCGTTTGATACTGGTCCAGGTAACATGGTAATAGACGAGGCAGTGAAAATATTAACGGGTGGAAAGCTACAATTCGATAATGAAGGTGAAATTGCTAAAAAAGGAACACCTAATAAGGAAACAGTCGCCCGTTTGCTTGAAAATCCCTACTTTTCTTACAACATACCAAAAAGTACTGGAAGAGAGCGGTTTGGTGCTCAATATACGCGAGAGTTAGTCTCTCAATTGAGGGAACAGCAGTTATCGATAGAAGATATTATAGCTACGGTTACGATGTTTACAGCAGCATCTATCATAGATCAATATAAACGGTTTATTCCTCAAGGAATAGATGAATTGATTGTAAGTGGTGGTGGAGCGTACAATAAAACGCTGTTGAAGTATTTAAGTGAGTCTTTTTGTGTGAAGACGCAGGAAGATATCGGGTTTTCGAGTGATGCAAAAGAGGCGATTGCTTTTGCTCTTTTAGCGAATGAAACACTTTCTGGGAATGCTAACAATTTGCCTGTTGCGACAGGGGCGAATGAGTCGGTTGTGTTAGGGAAAATTATTATATAATGAGAAAGGCTTCTCTTCTTTAATAAAAAGAGAAGCCTTTCTATATATTTCGCAAATGGAATCTGTCACCTTGAAATAGGAGTCACTTGGAATTAATCCGTTCCTCTACGCTACGGACATTTGCTTTCCGCGGGCGTGGCTTGAGCCTCCTCCTCGCTCCGCTCGTGCGGGGTCTCAAGGCTCACGCTTCCCCCGCAGTCTTTCATGTATTACAAGCTATACACCACAGAGAATGAAAATGGTTTTTGCGTGGCTATACTAATGCTACGGCTGGATGAGGAAGGTCGTGACTCCTTGGTGTGTGTGAGCCCTCCCCGCAGTCTGACTCCTTCGACCACGGTGCATCACAGATTGTTGCTCCCTTTATGGGAAGCACTCATGGTAGATTAACCCTATTCTGGTTGTTGCACCAGCCTCAAAACTTCTTCGCCGTAGAAAGGATGTTTTCAATGGAAGTAATCATTGAGAATGCTTGTGGTATGGATGTCCACAAGGATAGCATTACTGCATGTGCCATTACACCAAAAGGAAAGGAGATTGAAACTTTTTCAACTAAAACTATATATCTTATAGAGTTGGTGGACTGGGTTAAGAAACACAACTGTACCCATGTGGCGATGGAAAGTACAAGTGTCTACTGGAAACCTATTGTCAATTTACTAGAAGCAGAAGGTATTGAATTTCTAGTTGTGAATGCTCAACATATTAAAGCTGTTCCTGGGCGTAAAACCGATGTGAAAGATGCCGAATGGATTGCCAAATTACTTCGTCACGGTTTACTTAAAGCTAGTTATATTCCTGACCGAAATCAGCGAGAATTACGTGAACTTGTGCGTTATCGTCGTAGCATTATTGAAGAACGTGCCAGACAATATAATCGGATTCAAAAAGTGTTAGAAGGAGCTAATATCAAGCTTGGCTCTGTTGTTTCTGACATTATGGGAGTTTCTTCTCGTGATATGCTTCGATCCATAGCGGAAGGGAATGAAGACCTTGAAGAGTTAACAAACTTTGCGAGAGGAAGAATGAAAAATAAAAAAGATGAATTGAAACTCGCACTTCAAGGGTATATTCAAGAACATCAACGATTTATGATAAAAACGATTATGGATCATATCGATTTCCTAACTGAGCAAATCGATAAACTAGACAAAGAGATAGAAAAAAGGATGGAAGACGATCAAGAAGACATAGATCGTTTAGATTCCATTCCTGGCATTGGAAGAAAAATGGCGGAACAAATGCTTGCAGAAATTGGTCCAAATATAAAAGAGCAATTCCCGACTGCACCCCAACTATGTTCATGGGCGGGTTTAGTTCCAGGAAATAACCAAAGTGCTGGAAAACGTAAGTCATCCAAAACGATGAAAGGAAACAAATATCTTAAATCAGCACTCATTGAAGCAGCTCATTCTGTTCGAGGGTCTAAAAACTACCTTGGTGCACTTTACCGTCGGACTGCTTCACGTAAAGGTAAAAAGCGTGCAGCAGTTGTTGTAGCCCATGCGATGTTACGAATCTCCTATTATCTCTTAACACGAAAGGAAATGTACGTAGATCTAGGAGAAGACTACTTCGATAAGCAAAGACAACAGTCCATTGTTAGACATTCACTACGAAGATTAGAAAATTTAGGCTACACCGTGACACTAGTTGAACCAAAAGTTTCATAAAGAGATCCCAAAAAGTCGATAGATTTTTGAGTATGACGCTCTCCTCAAAAAAACAAGAATAAGCTGCGTCTAATTTAGTATTGCCATTTTTCCATATTTTAGTGCTATATTTTCATGGTAGGAGTCAAATGTCCTCCGCTCCGATCCACTCACGTTTCTAAACATTGAAATTATGAAACATAAAACGTGAAAAGTTGTTTCGTATTACGCATTTCCCCTTCTATTGTTTAATCAATAGTTTTTTCCTTGGTGTTTTCTTTATTAGAATTTACTACATCATAAATAAATCAGTTGATAAGTATCTTTCGCCTGTGTCGCAAGCGATGCAAACGACGATGTCGTCTTCTGTGAGTCGTTTTGCTACTTCGATAGCAGAGAAGCATGCCGCACCTGAAGATGGGCCTACAAGTATACCTTCTTCTGATGCTAACCTTCGAGCAGTTTCGTAAGCATCTTCATCTTTAATTTTAAAAATTTCTTCATACACGTCTTGGTTTAGTATTTCTGGAATAAACCCCGGGCTCGTGCCAACTAGTTTATGCTTTCCGGGTTTACCACCAGATAAGACAGGTGAGCCGGCGGGTTCTACTACGTGAACAGTGACGTTTGGATATTTTTCCTTTAATACTTCGCCCGTACCCGTAATCGTGCCACCAGTTCCAGCTGTCGCGACAAAGGCAGATAAAGGCTTTCCTATTTGGTCCATCGCTTCTATAATTTCTTTTGCCGTAGTATGTCTATGAGCATCAGGATTTGCGAAGTTTTCAAATTGCATCGGCATGAAGCTATTAGGAATTTCATTAACAAGTTCTTCTGCTTTTTTTATAGCACCAGGCATTTTATCCTCACCCGGAGTTAAAACAACGTCTGCTCCGTATGCTTTTAATAAATTAATTCTTTCTTGGGACATCGTATCTGGCATAACAAGTATTGCTTTATACCCGCGAGCTGCTGCATTCATAGCTAGCCCAATTCCTGTATTGCCACTCGTTGGTTCGATAATTGTAGCACCAGGTTGGATAAGTCCTTTTTTTTCAGCTTCTACAATCATATTGAAGGCAGCACGATCTTTTACACTTCCGCTTGGATTAAAAAATTCAAGCTTTAAGTAAACCGTTGCCGCGCCTTTCGGAACGAGTCTATTTAATTTAACTAATGGCGTATTTCCAATAAGGTCTGCCATACTGTTTATAACTTTCATTCTAACACGCCTTTCTTTCTTCTATTAATCCAATCTGTATAATTTGTATTTTACCATATAATATTAAAAAGAATAGAAATACGACCATACATAATAAGAGAGGATAAGATACGTATGAATACACAAAAACATTATTTTCTTGCAGTTAAACTTCCTGAAACAATAAAAAACGATTTTGCACTATATACAGAAAAAATAAAAGACGAACTTCCTTTTCAAAGGTGGGTTCATCGTGAAGACTTGCATATTACACTTGCATTTTTAGGGTATGCAACAGAGGAGCAATTACACAACATAAATAAAATAATGCCGTCGATTGCAAAGAAATATGAAGCTCTTTCATTAAAATTAACCACTTTAAATACATTCGGAAAGAAAGAAAGTCCGAGAATTTTATGGTATGGAGTAGAGGACAATAGTGAATTACACGCACTGAGACAAGATATATTTTTGGAATGTGAACGATTAGGTTTTTCTTTAGATAAGAGACCGTTTCATCCGCATATTACGTTAGCTCGAAAGTGGAAAGGGGGAAATTTCTCAGAGGAATTTTTAATACCTTTCCATACAATCAACAGGCTTTTTTTAGCAAGCGAATTTGTTCTTTATCAAACTAATCTTCAATCTGTACCAAAATATGAGATAATACATTCATATACATTTAAAGAGGGGTAACGAAAAGTGAAATGGTTAAAAATAATGTTTCAAATTATCATTCTTTACGGCTTTTATCGAATAGGCGTCGTTATTCAACAAACGTGGAATATTCCGATTCCAGGTAGTGTTATTGGAATGGTACTATTATTTCTATTATTAATGCTAGGAATAGTTAAAGTAAACACCCTCAAAACAGGAGCATCTACATTATTAGTTTATATGCCACTATTATTTATTCCAGCAACAGTCGGTGTAATGGATTACTTTTCCTTATTTGTAGGGAAAGGCTTTTTGGCCATTTTAGCTGTTTTTATTAGTACATTATTAGTGATGCTCATCTCAGGATTGTTAGGTCAAAAAGCAGCCACTTACTTAGAGAAAAAAGAAGAGCAAAATAATAGTAAAGAAGAGGAAACAGCATGAGTAGTTTCTTTATATTGCTAACGATTATCGTATTTTTAGCGATGAGAAAATTGTACATTAAAATAAAGAATCCACTATTGTTGCCAATCGTTACAAGTGTAATAGCTATTATCGTTATTTTAATATTATTTGATTTCGAATATGAGACGTATATGACAGGTGGAAGATGGATTCATGAATTGCTAGGTGCAGCTGTTGTAGCTTTAGCATATCCACTTTATGAACAAAGAAAGAAAATGATAAAATATAAAACTCCTCTTTTCATCGGAATTGGTAGTGGCATCACTTCTGGTATTGTAACAGGCTTCATTTTTGTAAACTTTATTTCATTAGATAAAAGTATTGCTATTTCGATACTACCAAAGTCAGTAACTGCACCAGTTGCAATGGATTTAGCTACTATTTCAGGTGGTATTCCAAGTTTAGCGTCAGTTTTTGTCATGATTGCAGGCGTTAGTGGTGCTGTTTTAGGGCCGTATATTTTAAAAAGTGTAGGGGTAAAGCATTATATTGGAATAGGTATAGCGTACGGGTGTGCATCTCACGGTATAGGTACTGCGAAGGCGATAGAATATGGTGAAAAGGAAGGGGCAGTTAGCTCTATTAGTATGACATTGTCTGCCTTAATCTATGCACTAATTTTACCTCACGCTATTAGTTACTTCATGAGTTTTTAAGGTTCTCACATTAAGATTTACATTATAGGCGATTATAAAAGGCAAGATTTTCTCATCTAAAGGGAAATAAGGAAGGGTTACTTATGGCACAACTGTTAAAATTACAAGATTATATTTCTCGTTATGAAACAGACATATATCGATACTCTAATCAATATATTCGATTTAAGAAGCAGCAGTGGAATGCATTACAACAAGCAAAAGAAAAACTACATACAGAGCCAACTTTTTCTGAGGAGATGGCGGAAGAGCAAAAAGAAACGAGACTATCAAGTCTCTGGAATAATATAAAGCGGAAAAAAGACGAAACACCATTCATAAAAGAGGAACAAAATAATAATGAGAACGGTGAACTCCTTATAGATTACAAACATATTATTCAAAATAGCCGTTCTGAAAAGGAAGAAAAACAATTATTTTTAGATGCGCTATACCCATATCAATTAAGATGGGCGAGTTCTACTATACGAGAGATGTCATTTTTAAATAAAGAATACAAACAAGATCCACTGTTAAAATATTTTTTACAACGTTTTCCGGATACATACTTTTTAATGTATCATCCGATTATTATTGCAAAGCAAGCACCAGTCCAATTAGAACATATTTTCATAACCCCAACGGAAATAGTATGTATGACAGTATTAGAAGAAGGGGAAGGATATGTGTACTTAGGGGAAACCGGTCGTTTTTGGAAGTTGAGGGATGGACAATCAGAGCGTAAGATTGTTAATCCGTTAATTAGTTTAAATAGAATGTTTAACATCGTCCAAAACATAAAAGAGCATTATTCGATTGAAATACCTATAAAGAAGGTTGTTTTATGTAAGGATGGCTATATCGATTTTGCTGACAAACCGTCTGATATTGAATGGATAGATAAACGATCCTACGAAGACTGGTTTACAAAAATGCGAAAAAACACGCTAAGTATGAAACACACACAATTAAAAATTGCTACAAAACTTTTACAACATTGTCAATCTACGTTTGTAGAGCGGCCGGAATGGAAATAAGTAAAGAGTAAATGTTTTATTAATTGTATGCTCATTTTTTCAAGTGATAAAATGGGCATTTCTTTATATGTTATATGTTTAGTAAAGGGGTGATGAAATTGTTAGTAGTAAAAAGAGATTTTGAAGCATTTTTAGACAAAATGGATGAAATAACGATACTTCTTCCGAATAACACTTTTAATGGCGACAGTACTCATTTTACAATAACATACAATGACAAATCAGAGCCTTTAACAATTACGGATGTACAACAATTAGAAAATGCCAAAAAATACGTATGCAGTTCTGCCTTTCCGCTAAAGGTTGAGAATAGCTATACAATAATAGATGAACATAACCGAAAAACGGATCTGCAAATCGGGGCTGTTATAAGAACGGAATTATTTGACGAACTTTTTTTCTATGATAAAAACGACCTCGGTGTAACGTATAGTCAGGAAGAATGTAGTTTCTGCCTATGGGCACCTTCCGCAAGTGCAGTAAAAATAAAAATAACTACCCCTGAAGGAAAAGTCTCGAAATACAGTTTAATTCGATCAGAAAAAGGTACATGGAGAATTACGTTAAAAGGGGATTTAGAAAAGTATGAATATACTTTTTTAGTATGTGTAAATTTAATATGGCGAGAAGCTATTGATCCATACGCAACAGCTGTAACCGTTAATAGTTCTGCGGGAGTTATTATTAATCCAAAAAAAATAAAGGAAGTAAAAAAATTCAGTTTGCCAACTTTGCAAAACCCTACAGATGCGATCATATATGAGCTTCATATTCGTGATTTTTCTGTTCATCCTTCTAGCGGTATGAAGCATAAAGGTAAATATTTAGCTTTTACTGAAAAAAACACAACAACATTAAATGGAAAGCCTTCAGGACTACATTATTTGAAAGATTTAGGTGTTACGCATGTGGAATTACTTCCAGTGAACGATTTTGGTGGAGTAGATGAAGAAAATCCATCAGCACAATATAATTGGGGCTATAACCCAATTTGTTTTAATAGTCCAGAAGGAAGTTATTCAGAAAATCCATCAGATCCTTATAGTAGAATAGTGGAGCTCCAAAAAGCTATTCAATCATTACATGAGGAAGGATTAAAAGTAATTATAGATGTAGTTTATAATCATGTATATGTAAGAGAAGATTCGTCTTTTGAAAAAATAGTACCCGGGTACTATTTTAGACATGATGAACATGGGATGCCATCGAATGGCACAGGAGTTGGCAACGATATTGCTTCTGAACGAAAGATGGTACGAAAGTTTATTATAGACTCCATCGCTTTTTGGTTAACAGAATATGATGTAGATGGCTTTAGGTTTGATTTAATGGGTATTTTAGATATCACTACGATGAACAGTATAAGAGAAAAAGTAGATAGTATTAAACCTGGTTGTCTACTATTAGGAGAAGGTTGGGAACTTAATACTCCTCTTCCTTCCAATGAAAAAGCAATGATTAGCAACAGTAAGCTAACGAATGGAATAAGTTATTTTAATGATTATTTTCGAGATCAAATAAAGGGGAGTACGTTTAATTTGTTTGATCGAGGGTATGTATTAGGAAATAAACATAAAATAATATCGTTAAAGCAAAGCGTTGCGGGGTCTGTAATAAGTGGAAACGAAGGAAAAGGATTGTTTCATAGCCCATCTTGCTCTGTAAACTATGTCGAGTCTCATGACAACCATACGATGTGGGATAAGATGAATGTTTGCCTTGCACATGAAAATGAAGTAGTAAGGAAGAAACGTCAGCAACTAGCAATTTCGATCGTCCTTTTATCACAAGGTATACCATTTCTACATGCTGGCCAAGAGTTTTTTCGGACGAAAAATGGTGATGAAAATAGTTATCGTTCACCTGACAACATTAATTGGTTAGACTGGGCTAGAAAAGACGAGAACGAAAGTACCGTAAAATTTGTAAAAGGGTTAATTTCAATAAGAAAATCCCATGGGGCTTTTCGATTTTCATCGAGAGAGCAAATTAAGGAACATCTAGTATTTTTTAAGGAGTCGGAAAATACGCTAGCTTATCATCTTACAAATGTAAAAAAATATGGAGAATGGAAAGATATAGTTATTATTCATCATAGCGGTTTAGAAAACATAAAAATTGAACTCCCAAACGATCAAGAATGGAAAATGCTTGTATATGATCAAAAATCTAGTATTACGCCACTGTTTTCAGTGAAAAAAATCATTGATATGCCTATAATAAGTACCGCCGTTTTAATGCAACAATAATTGGTTTATAACAAGTACTTGATTTAATAAGAAAATGGAGATAAAATTTAAAAGATAGCTATTGTAAATTGCTCAGTAGCTGTCTTTTTTGTTTAAAACAAATAATGACAAGTTTAAAAATAAATTGAAATGAAAAGTAGTGTTGAAATTGAAGGTGAAATGGTTGGAGCATTTATTAGGTGATGAATGGGAAATAAGCCCGGCAGGTGGCCAAACCGGCGAAGCTTATTCCGCTATAAATCAAGATAAAAGGCTGTTCTTAAAAAGAAATTCCTCTCCATTTTTAGCTGTTTTGTCAGCTGAAGGTATTGTCCCAAAATTAGTTTGGACAAGACGGTTAGAAAATGGAGATGTCATAACAGCACAACATTGGGTAAGTTCGCGTGAGCTTAAACCGAGTGATATGAATATGGAGAGTGTTGCTAAGCTACTTAAGAAAATACATCATTCTAAAGAGCTTCTTGATATGCTAACTCGTTTAGGAAAAGAACCACTTGACCCTAAAATGATATTAGATGATATTCAAAGTCAGCTTTCACCCGAACTTTTTCAATTGGAATTGATTCAAAATGCACTCCAATATTTAAAGCGTGAATTACCTAACATGCATTATCGTGAAAAGGTAGTTTGCCATTGCGATTTAAACCATAACAATTGGCTTCTTTCGAATGAAGACGAGCTTTTTCTCATTGATTGGGATGGGGCAATGATTGCAGACCCAGCTATAGATATAGGAATGCTATTGTACTGGTATATCCCAAAAGACGAATGGAAGGCCTGGTTAGATACGTACGGCCTACCATTAACGGACAGTTTAAAGCAAAGAATGCATTGGTATGTTATAGCTCAAACAATATTATCCATCCATTGGTATACTCAAAAAAATATAGAAAAAGAAAGTTCATCATGGTTACAATATTTAAAAGGCTTACTATCTAATTCGTAATCGATTATGAATATTGGTCGATACTATCAATCCAATTTGTAAGCTGATCTTGGTGAGCTAGCACGTGATCATTCACATTTTTTATATTTCGACCAGTTTGACTATATGAATAAATATCAGAAAGAATATTTTTTACATTTTGATCAATGTCTGCATTTACCATTAATGACTTAATAAGTCGCTCTAACTGTTCATATTCGGCTACAGAACCACAACAATCAAATTGGTGGTCAGCTAAAATATCCTTCAATACGTGTAACTGGTCTTGATAATTTAACGACATACGCATTTACACTCCTTTTCACATGACTATAAATAGAGTTTGACGGTTTTCATATTCTTATACATGACAAAAATCGGTCTTTCCCTTTAGATCGGTTTTTTCCTTTGTTTCATTACATGTATTTATAAATAACAGAAAGTTGTACTATACAAATGAATAAGATGAGGTGCTATCATGAGAATTCGTAATAAGCCTTGGGCAAGTGATTTTATCGCTCAAAATCCACAATACATTATTCCTAATCCTGAGGAGTTAAAAGGGAATTGGCATAAGTTGTTTGGTAACGATAATCCGATTCATATAGAGGTTGGAACTGGTAAAGGAAGCTTCATAACTGGTATGGCTAAAGCAAACCCGCATATTAACTATATAGGAATTGAACTTTTTGAAAGTGTTATTGTAAAAGCTTTAGAACGTGTAATTGAATTAGGGGCTCCTAATGTAAAATTATTACAAGTGAATGCAGCTGATTTGCTAAATTACTTCGCTCCTTCTGAAATAGGGCAAGTTTATTTAAATTTTTCGGATCCTTGGCCGAAAAAAAGACATGAGAAAAGAAGGTTAACTTATAAAGGCTTCCTTGATATATACAAGGAAATTTTAATTGATAATGGAGAAATTCATTTTAAAACAGATAACCGTGGTTTATTCGAATTTTCATTATTAAGTTTTAATGAATATGGTCTGAAACTAAATTATATTAGTTTAGACCTTCATAAAAGTAACTTCGAAGGTAATATAATGACCGAGTATGAGAAAAAGTTTTCTGAAATGGGACAACCTATTTATCGCTGTGAAGTTCAATTTGTATAAAAAGAGAAGCTAGGTCTAATAGGCCTAGCTTTTAACATGTATATTTCTATTAATTGAATAATGCGACTTTACGGTCACGATGATACAATAGGAAAAGGGAGGGAATGCAATGGAAACTTTAAAATTAGGCGCTTGGAAACTGACGTGGTTAGATGGGGGAGTAACACACTTAGATGGTGGAGCGATGTTTGGAGTAGTTCCTAAGCCGTTATGGGACAGAAAATATGGGGTAAATGAAAAAAATCAAATTGAGCTTCGTACAGATCCGATATTGCTACAAACAGGTAATGAAAATATATTAATTGAATCAGGAATTGGTAATGGCAAACTAACAGAAAAACAAAAAAGAAATTTTGGGGTTTTATCTGAATCACATGTTCAAAACAATTTAGAAGCATTAGGGTTAACTGTACATGATATTGATATCATTCTCATGACACATTTGCATTATGACCATTCATGTGGATTAACCGTTTGGGATGAAGAGAAGCAAGATTACCAACCAGTCTTTCCGAATGCAACCATTTACGCTTCCCAAATAGAGTGGGATGAAATGAGAAATCCAAACGTGAGATCAAAAAATACATATTGGGAAATGAATTGGAAAAGCATTCAACATCAAATAAGAACGTTTCAAGAAGAAATTACAATTATCGAAGGAATTCGAATGATTCATACAGGTGGTCATAGTGATGGTCACTCAATTATTGAGATAATAAACGGAGGGGAGATGGTGCTACATCTTGCTGATTTAATGGCAACCCATGCACATCAACCACCACTTTGGGTAATGGCATACGATGATTATCCAATGACTTCTATTTTTGCTAAAGAAAAGTGGTTACAATACGGACAAAAGCAAAATGCTTGGTATACTTTTTATCATGATGCTTATTACCGTGCGATAAAATGGGATGACTCCTTTACGATAACAGATAGTGTTAAAAGGGTTCGTTAATGACCTATTTTTTAAAAGATGTATTATATAAAATAAAAGCGTTGACATGACAGTCAGCGCTTTTTACGGTTAAGGAACAATCAGGAATATTTGAAGTGTTAACGCTCTTATCCCCTTAAACTCCCACAGGATCAAGCTTTTGTACATCTAATATAGTTCCATTCAGCTTATCAACGATAAATTCATATTGTTCTAATTCGCCATTTACTCTTCTCGATATTCCTCCTCGGAATACATCGTGAGGTACTTCATTACGGAAATATTTTTCAGGTACCATATGAATCCAACTTCCATCCACTGGTCCTTTCTGCTTGAAAGCATCTTTCGCAATTTTTAACGCTTTTTCAGGTCTAATGGGCTGATCTTTAGTTGCTTGATGTACAAGGAGAGCAGCAGCTACTCCAACACCAGCACCTAAGAGAAATGTTTTCCACTTCAATATTATCCCTCCTCTTTAGGTAATACTATCTATAGCCTTTTAGCTTTAGTGTATGCTTTAAAAGGATTCTTATTTTAGCTTTAGAAAAGAAATTTTTTATATAACAGTATTAGGCGAATGTCTTCTCCGTTTCATTATACATTTATTTAAAAAGAATTGTAACTAGTAACTGGAAAGAGCGGAAAAAGTTCGGTACAATAATAATAAAAATATTTAGATAATCTAAATACATTAGAAAAGAAAAGGGGAACTACATATGAATAATGAAACGAAGCAATTATTTCAAACGTTAACAGAATTACCTGGTGCCCCGGGTTTTGAACATCAAGTTCGTAAATTTATGCGATCCGAGTTAGAAAAGTATTCGGATGAAATTGTGCAAGATAAACTAGGAAGTGTGTTTGGGGTAAAACGAGGAGATCAAAACGGTCCAACTATAATGGTAGCAGGTCATATGGATGAAGTTGGTTTTATGGTTACGTCGATTACGGAAAATGGAATGCTACGATTCCAAACACTTGGTGGCTGGTGGAGTCAAGTACTATTAGCTCAACGTGTGCAAGTCATTACAGATAACGGCCCGGTTATTGGCGTAGTTGGTTCTATTCCACCACATTTATTAGACGAGGCGAAACGTAGTAAGCCGATGGAAATTAAAAACATGTTAATTGATATTGGTGCTGATAATAAAGAGGATGCTCTACGTATTGGTATTAAACCAGGTCAACAAATTGTTCCAATCTGTCCTTTTACACCGATGGCGAATGAAAAGAAATTGTTAGCGAAGGCGTGGGATAACCGTTACGGTTGTGGTTTATCGATTGAACTATTAAAGGAACTTCAAGGAGAAACAATTCCGAACATTTTATATTCTGGTGCAACGGTTCAAGAGGAAGTTGGTCTTCGCGGTGCACAGACAGCAGCAAATATGATTAAGCCGGATATTTTCTTTGCTCTAGATGCATCGCCAGCTAATGATATGACTGGAGACAAAAACGAATTTGGTCAATTAGGAAAAGGAGCTCTCTTAAGAATATTTGACCGTTCCATGATTACACATCAAGGAATGAAGGATTTTATTTTAGATACAGCAGAATCTAATAATATTCCTTATCAGTATTTCATTTCACAAGGTGGTACAGATGCTGGAAGAGTTCATATTTCTAATGAAGGAGTTCCTTCAGCAGTAGTTGGAATTTGCTCGCGTTATATTCATACACACGCATCTATCGTTCATGTTGATGACTATGCAGCAGCAAAAGAATTATTAGTGAAGCTAGTGAAATCATCAGACCGTTCAACAGTAGAATCAATAAAAGCAAGATAATAAAAAGGAAAGAAAAGCGATGAGGAATTGGCCTCATCGCTTTTCCGATGATTTATGGAGGTAAGAAATTTGGAAACGTTTATTATCGGGTCGAACAACCCTACTAAAATACGTGCATTAAAAAATGCTTTGTCTAGCTTACAAATAGAAGGGAACGTTTTGACAGTAAATGCTCCTTCTGGCGTTAAGGCCCAACCAATCGGGGATGAAGAAACTGCTAAGGGAGCTATTAATCGCGCAAAGAATGCTTTAGTTCTTAACAATGGAACAATTGGAATTGGTCTAGAGGGCGGTGTTGTAATGATGAATGAGACGATATATTTATGTAATTGGGGTGCACTAGTTACTAAAAATGGAGAGGAGTTTAGTGCCAGTGGTGCTAAAATCCCACTACCAATCGAGTTTAAGGATCAATTACTAGCAGGAAAAGAACTTGGAGATTTAATGGATCAATATTGCAGCAAAGAAGGCATTCGAAAAAAAGAAGGAGCAATAGGAATATTTACTGATGGAGCAATGAATAGAGCTGCTATGTTTGAACATGTTGTAAAACTGTTACTAGGTCAATGGCAATATGTAATGAAAAATAAAAAGTAAAAAGTAAGTAGATAGAATTACTAGCAATCCTTATTTTTATTAATAGTTTAGTAACTTATTACTGATTTTATAAAAACACTTCTAAATCTCTTAAAGTAGGATACATATTTAATGAGCTCATAAGCATGGTTAATTAACCTTGATATTTCTTTATTAGGGAGAGGGATAGAAGTGAGAGGGAAACTAGTAAAATATTTATTTAGCTTTTGTTTAATGTTGTTAGTAGGGATAGGTGTTTCGATTTTTTCGGCTCCAGAGGCGAGTGCATACAATTGGGATCGTACATTAAGAGAAGGTCACTCAGGGGCGGATGTTAGAGAACTTCAAATTCGTGTTGCAGGTTGGGCAGCTGATTCTCCAACCCAAACTTATGTCGGTGTAGATGGTCAATTTGGCCCGCAAACAACAGCTGCAGTCAAAAGATTTCAACGAGCATACGGACTCTCAGTAGATGGTATCGTTGGTCCTCAAACACAAGCGGTCTTAAATGACCTTGAACGGTCTAATGGAACGAAACATTTTAATTATAGCGAATTCCATTCCAAAGATGGTAGTGGATTTAGAGGTGGTAATGTTAGTGAGGCGACAGTTCGAGAAAATGTAAGGCGAATGATGTACAAGCTAGAAGCTGTACGTGTAAAGCTTGGAAACAAGCCAATTATTGTTAATTCGGGGTTTAGAAGTGTATCTCATAACCGAAATGTAGGAGGGGCTTCTAATAGTCAACATACGTACGGGATAGCGGCAGATATTAGAGTGTCAGGTGTATCAAATAGTACGATACAAAATGCTGCGAAAACATCCGGTTTTAGTGGTATTTATAGTGAAAGTAGTTTTACTCATATGGATAGTAGAGTAGAATATCCGTACGGTTCTAGATCTTGGTGGTGGAGATAAATTTTAAAAAAAGTATAGCTTAGTAGAAAAAGCTAAGCTATACTTTTACTTCATTTTCAATTATTCATAAATATAGCTAAGAATTTTAATAGCTTGATTAACGGTTTCAACCGTTACATCTGCTTTATTAGAAAGCTCTTTTAATGGATGGTGTAACGATTCAGGACGAATTAATATTAATGGTTTTTGAAGGGCAATTGCAGTGCTAGCATCCATTGCTGTATTCCATTGTTTATACTTTTCGCCAAATAGGGCAATTACTAAATCTGCTTTTTTCATTAATATAGTAGTACGTAAGTTGTTAATTTGAGAAGCAGCTTCATCTTTTGTAATAGCATTAGGTTGTTTACCGAGTATTTCTTCTCCGATATGGTCAGATCGATGATGATCTGTCATTGGGCTAACAAATTGAATATCGAGCTGTAATGCCTTGGCCTTTTCTTGAATTTCCTCTCTCCAATTACTATGAATTTCTCCGGCGAGATATACAAGTAAATTCAAGTTCATACCTCCCTATATAGTTTATTTTTTACAACATCTACATTTTAGTCTATCATAGGAAACGGGAATATTGAAACTGATTAGCATAGTAAGTATGAAGTAGAGTTGCGAAAAAACGGAAAATTTAGATAATATAATAGTAAAATAGTCTTGAGTCTTCGATTTTAGTTCGGTAATATAGAATTAGTGAGTAAAATTGTTAAATTAGTGTATAGGAGTGGAACACATTGAATAAACGAATCTTCGTCAGTATTGTCTTTCTATTAAGTCTCCTTTTATTAACGGCATGTAATGTATCAGAAAAGGATGCATTAGGCAACGCAGAACTGGCATTAGAGCAGACACTTGAAATGGAACCAATGGAAGGAACAGCTGAAGGAGAAGATTTTACATATTATATACCTAGTGGATTTACAGTAGATGAAGATATAGAAGGTTCTAATAATGTAGTCCTCAATGATAAAGAACAATTGTACATCCTTTTTGTTAACCCATTTGAGCAGGACGATTCAAAAGTTGTCTTTGAATCTACACTACTTTCATACAATAATGTATTAATTAATGAATCATTTATGAAAGACAACAAATTTGTCTATTTAATTATTGATAAAGAACAACAAAAAGACGGAGAATACGAAGTAACATTTGGAATAGGTGGAGTTAAAATAACAACAGTTACCGATACGAACAACATGGAAGATAGCGTTCGAAAAATGGTGGAAATTGTTTCATCTGTCAATCTTGAAGGAGAAGAATAATCCCTTTAAAGTATTCTTTTCAAAGATTAGAACTGACAGTGTATTGAATAGGGACAAGCTAACTTAAATGTATTTTAAGGTAGAAACCAATGCAAGTGATGTTTTTTCCTAATGAAGCTTATTTTTAAGATATATTTTAACAATAGAAAAAGTTGAGTCCTTCATTAGACTCAACTTTTTTTAAATTATTTTTTTGGTTCATTGAACTGTTCATTATGTGTTTCATCCGTATTTTCTTTCCCTGCGTCTAATTCTTCCTCTACATGTTCCTCATCTTCACTAAGCTCTTCTTCCAATTCATTATGTGCATGCTCTTCCACAATGAATTGATTTACTTCGTCTTGAAGTTCTGTTGCTATATCGGATAACGAAATAGCTGCTTCATTTACTTGTTCAATAGCCGCTATTTGATGTTCACTAGATGCACTAACTTCTTCAGATGTAGCAGCAGCCTGTTCGGAAATGTATTGAACTTCCGTTAACTTTTCAGCTAAAGAATTATTTGATTCATTTACTTCATCAACAGCAATTTGTACAGAACTTACTTTTGCATGTATTTCTCCTACGTTACTAGTAATGTTTACAAATGAGTTTTTTGTATCTGCTACAGACTTTCGTTGGTAGTTTCTATATTCACTTAATTGTTCGGCTTCTTCCGTCAAAGTATCCATCTGTTTACTAATGGTGGAGACTAATTTTTTTATATTCATTGCTTCTTCTTTTGAACGTTCCGCAAGTTTTCTAACTTCCTGGGCTACTACCGCAAAACCTCTTCCAGCATCACCTGCTCTTGCAGATTCAATCGTTGCATTTAAAGCTAGTAAATCTGTGTTTTCTGCAATCTCTTGAATAGTTCCTACAATAGAATTAATTTGTTGTGATTGCTTTGAAGTTTGTTGAATTCTTTCTGTTAATAAATTGGCTAACGATAAGAATTGTTCAGACGATGATTGTAATTCCTCGACAATTGTAAGTCCTTCTTCACCAGTAAGTTGCGCTTGATCTGCTTTTTGCTTTATCTCTTGACTAAGTAGTCTAGTACGATCAATTGCTGCTTTTACATTAATTAATATCGTATTTCCTTCCTCTATGTGACTAGCTTGTTCACTAGAGCCGGTTGCGACGTGTTTAATTGCTTCATTTACTTCCGTTGATTGAGCTGTCGTTTCTTCAGAAATCGCTGCTAGATTTTGAGAAGCGGAATGTAAATTATCGGAAGCAGACATAATCTTCAGTAAAGAACTTTGCATCGTTTCTGCCATTTTATTAAAAGTTGCTGCTAAATCGGCCATTTCATCTTTTGTCGTAATGGGAACTCGATATGCAAAATTACCATTACCTATTTTTGCTGCTCCATCTTTTAGCGATTGAATAGAATTTCTAATATTACGATTTAAGAAAAAGCCAGTAATGCTTAAGAAAAGAAGAATCACGATACTAATAATAATGGAGAAAGTCATAATAAGTTGGTTCCTACTATCAAGGTCTGACTGTAAATCTCTTTGAATAGTAGAGACGCCATTTTCAACTTCTTGTACATTATTTTCAACTGTTGAGCTTAATTCTCCGAAATTACGGATCAACCCAACTGATTGTGTATAATTCCGATAAATTTGATCCATAGATTCGACGTATAAATTTAAATAGTTATGTGCCGGAGATTGTTCTTCACCCTCTGCTATATTTTCAGAAAGAAGAGATTGTAGGTTTTCCGCTGCACTTTTGAAATCACGGTATGCATTTTCTTGTCTCGTTGTTAAATATTGCTGCTCATTAAGACGAATATTTAAAAGAGTGGATTCTAATTCTTGATTGTTAGAAACATTCACTGTTAAATTCCGGGCTGTGCTATGAATTTCTCCACGGAGTCCAATATAAGCATCAAATCCAATTTCCTTGTATAAACTTTCTAGCTGAGTAAATTCTTCTAAATAAGTAGTTACTGATTGTTCAATACTAGTAAAGTGTTCCACAAGCGAAGAGTAATCAGAAAATTGTTCCGATAATGAATTAGACATGTTTACTATTTCTTCAATATTTAATTTTATAGTATTGCCTAATCCTTCACTAGGTTGACGCAAAAATTCTTGTTCGCTTCTTCTAGTATCAGCAAATAGAAATTTAATCTCTTTACTTCCATTTACAGCTTCTAGAAGTTCTGTCTCTTGTTGCTTAGCATTACTCTGAACGAAATAAAATAAAAAGTTGCATAATAGTACGATTGCAAATCCGATGATTGATGTAAGTAAAATAAATGTAACTCTTCCTCTAATAGTTTTCATTTTAACCCCCATAAGAAACATAGAAAGATTGAATTATGTAATTTTGGTAAATATTTATTATATTAAGACAATTATAGACATAATTCGCCATTTTCTCAATAAAAGTTTGATAATTCTTTTTTCTCTTTACATGAACGACAAATAAGTTATGATAAAAAATAGAATAGTGACGATAAAAGGAGAGTAACAATGAAGCAATTTTTTCAAAAAAAAGGGGTAACCCTATCAATTAAAGTATATTTAATTGACGGTTTGTCTTATATGGCGCTAGGTTTATTCTCTAGTTTAATTATAGGATTAATTATTAAAACTGTCGGTGAACAGATTCAAACATTACTTCCAACAGTAAGTACATATTTAATTGATATGGGAGCACTTGCGATGGGATTAATGGGACCTGCAATTGGGGTTGCTGTAGCTTACGGATTAAAAGCTCCACCGTTAGTTATTTTCTCTGCACTAATAGCTGGTGCTGCTGGTGCGCCATTAGGAGGTCCAGCTGGTAGTTTCATTGCTGCACTTATTGCTACAGAAGTTGGGAAACTTGTATCAAAAGAAACGAAAGTAGATATTTTAGTTACACCGTTTGTAACCATTGCTTCTGGTTTTTTAATAGCCGCTTTTGTAGGTCCACCAATTAGTGGGGGATTGCATTACTTCGGTAGCGTTATTATTTGGGCAACAGAACAACAGCCAATTATTATGGGGATTATCGTTGCAGTATTAATGGGATGGGCATTAACTGCTCCTATTTCAGCTGCAGCTATTGCTATAATGCTCCAGCTTGATGGAATAGCCGCCGGTGCAGCAACGATTGGCTGCGCAGCTCAAATGGTAGGATTTGCAGTTAGTAGCTATAGAGAAAATAAAACGTCCGGTTTACTTGCGTTAGGAATCGGTACTTCTATGCTTCAAGTAGCTAATATTGTAAAAAAACCAATTATTATATTGCCACCAACAATAGCAGCTGTAATCGTTGCCCCATTTGCGACTACCATTTTTCAAATGACAAATGTACCTGAAGGGGCAGGGATGGGGACTAGTGGTTTCGTTGGACAAATTATGACGTTTACTTCGATGGGCTTTTCTGCCGTCGTGTTTTTAAAAGTTGTTATACTTCACATCGTTGCACCAGCTGTGATAAGTTTACTATTGTCAGAATGGATGAGGAAAAAAGGCTATATACAACTTGGTGATATGAAGATTAATACAGGGGGAGAATAAATTAATGGAAAAATTACAATCAGTAGAACAGTTTAGTGCTTTGCGAGAAAATGAAGATGTTGTATTCATGTTTTCTGCAAGTTGGTGTCCAGATTGCGTATTTGTAGAACCGTTTTTACCAGAAATAATGGAGAAGTTCAACATTTATACTTTTATTTACGTTGATAGAGATGAGTACATCGATCTTTGCGTAGAACAAAATATTTTTGGTATACCGAGTTTTCTCGTCTTTAAGAATGGGGAAGAGGCAGGTAGGTTTGTAAGTAAAGACCGTAAAACTAAGGAAGAAATAGAAAGTTTTCTAACTTCATTAGTATAATAAAGAGGGCCAAACTGCTATTGCAATTTGGCCCTCTTTTACTTATTAATTTCTTCCTTTACCTTTACCAGGGTTATCTGGTCTACCTGGATTAGGGTTGCCAGGTCTATCATCGCCACCATTGCTAACGTTAATGAATAATTTTCCTTCTGCGATTTGACGAGTAACATTTGAGTAATCATCTTGTACTTTTACTTCAATTTCTGCACCAAATGCTTGAACGCTTGAAGTAGCAGTCCAATAGCCTACATAATATCCAGGAGAAACTTCTCGAAGAGGTAACTCCATCGCATTGTATAATTCTTGGTTATAAAGGTCTGCATTTGTGTTTGTCAGTGGCATACGGATTGTAAATGTTGCATCTAATCCAGGGTCACTATTAAACTCAATTTTTACAGACTCTCCTGCTCTTAAATAAACATCATCAGTTGGAGCTAAGTTTGTAATTGCAGGAGCAGTATATTTTGCATCTACAACAACAGATGCTTCCGTACTATTACCTGCTTTATCTTGTGCTACAACCGTAATAATGTTTTCCCCATTCTCAAGCATCACTCTTTGAGAATATTGACCGTCGTTTACTGCTACGTCTCTACCGTTTACTTTTACAAAATCAAGGTTTTCATCTGATACAGTACCAGTAACGGTAACTGTTTCACGGTTAGTTTTAGAATTGTTTTCAGGGCTAGTAATTGCTAACTCTGGCGCTTCTTGATCTAATACAACCGTAATTGGTTCAGATTCTTCCGTAGTACCATTTGCTGTAGATGCTTTTGTTGTTAATACGTTTACTCCTTGTTGTAGTTCAATATCTACATTAAATGTACCTTGATCTGATGTAGCAACCTCTGCAACTTCTTCACCATTGTTTAATACATGTACTGTTGTAGTAGGAGCTGCTGATCCTTCTACTGTAACAACTTCTTGATTAGTAAATGTACCATCAACAGGTGAAGTTACTGTTGGAGGTGTTACTTCAAAATTAACAGTTGCACGAATCATATAGTTTCCTTCTGCTTCAGGTGAAGGAGACCATGCACCGCCAACTAATTGCCAACTACGACCTGCGTTAGGGCCATCTTCATCTGTTCCTAAACCAGGTGCATTTGGATTTGGATGTGATTGAATGTAAACCATATAGAAATCTTGATTTACGATAATACCGTGTTCTGATAGGTCAACATTTGTCCATTCACCCGTACGTAAAGCGGTAGCTGAGATAGGACCAGCTAATCTATTACCAGGGGACCCGTCTGGACCAGTTGCATCATATACTGCTACTTGGAAGTCAGTTCCACCCGGAGTTGGCCAGCTAGTATCCCAGAAGCGGAATAAGCCTCCAGTTACTAATGCTTGACTATGTCCTTCAGGTAAAGACATTTTCACAGCCCATCCGTTTCCAGCATCGTAAAATGCACGTGCATTTTCAGCTGTTCCATCATCGTATCCAATTTCTCCTGGATATCCAATGAACGGTCGTAAACTAATGTTTTGTTCAGTAGAGCTGTTTCCTTCAACTGTGATCGTAACGTCTTCACTATAGAAGGAAGGAGCCATTACTCTTAATGTATACTCGCCCTCATATGCTGAAATTGTGAATGCTCCATTCTCATCTGTTTCAACAGGAGCGATAGCAGCATCTTCAACAAGTAATAATGTTGCATCTGCTACTGGATTTCCAGTTGCACTATTCGTTACTACTCCAGTAACTGTTCCTTGTGGAATTTCATCTAATACAAAGTTTGCAGTTGCTTCACCGTCAGCTGGAATGTTAACAGATTGTTCAGCTGGATAATAGCCATATGCTTCAGCCTTCACTGTGAATTCACCCGCTGCATGAAGTAATTCATATTGTCCGTTTGCTGGATTCGTATTAACAGAACGGTTAGATTCTACTACTGTTACTTGAGCATTTAAAGGTAACCCAGAAGTGTTAACTGCACTATCATTCACTTCCTTAAAGTCTACAAGAGAACCTGCAGGTACAATCTTATCAGGGTCAACTTTTTCATCTTTAGCTGCTACATTGTTATCTTCTTTCGTAATTGCAATAGCAGTTTCTCCATCTGCTAAAGGTTCATCAGATAATTGAACATCATCTAAATACCATCCGACGCGAACAACGCTACCATCAGTTGTAACGTTAAAGCCAACTAAAATCGTTTGACCAGCGTACTGAGATAAGTCAACTTCACGATCTACCCAGCCATTTGTTACGTCATCAAAGCGATAAGCTTGTGTCCACGTTTCTCCTCCGTCAGTAGAAACGAATACGTGACCGAAATCCCAACGAGTTTCAAGGTTATGCCAGCTCTTATATTGTAAATAAGCTTCGCTATCTTCAGGTAATTCAACTGGAGGCATAACAAGAGTCATATTTGCTCGGTTGTCATAGTTTCCAGCTAGGTTTGTCGCATATACTTTTTCACCAGAATACGCTCCATTTGGACCACTTGTTGGAACACCCCATTGCCAGCTATTATTGTCACCAAAAGAGTACCAGCCAATTGGATCTGATTCAAAGTCTTGGAAATAACCGATAGAAATACCAGGCTGAACGCTTACTTCATACGTATCAGTTGTAACTTCATTTCCTCCAAAGTCAACAACGTGGAACTTATAGGAAACAGATGGAACAGCAATTTCATCGCCTGGAATAGCTGCTTGATACGTTGCATTGTTGTATGTGCCAGAAGTACGAGTAGCTTCAACGTCTACCCATTCACCTTCAGCATTTTCATATTGAAGTGTTACAGATGTTATACTTACATTATCTTGAACGTCAATGCTTAATGGTAGTGCCATTCCTGCATATGTTTCAGCAGGTGCAGTATGTTCAAATGTAGGTGCTTCATCATCTTCACCATCACGAACTACTTGGCCTTTAATTTTCCCTAACCCAGAAATAATAGAAGACACAGCATCGTGCACATTAATGATACCGTGACCGAAACCGTTATTAGGTGCTTCTGGATATTGAGCGTTCGTTCTTGGTGTTGCAGTATTTTCTAATATTTCCGCAATTTCATCAATCGATAACGATGAATTCACTTGCTTTAATAAAGCAACTGCACCGGCAACGTGTGGAGCAGCCATGGATGTACCGTTCCAACCGCCTTGATAATTACTACCTGGAGTAGCGGAACGAATGTTCACACCAGGAGCAGATACTTCTGGTTTCATTTCCCCATATGGAGAAGGTCCTTGTAAAGAGAAACTACCTAAGTTCATGTTCACGTCAGTTGCACCAACTGCGTAACTTTCAGGATAGTTAGCTGGAACTGCCACAGATCCAGGACCACCTGGGTTTGTTAACGTTGTATTACCAGCTGCGAACACAGGATAAATATCTGCAGCTCTCCATGCTTGAACCATTGGACGGAACCATTCGTTCATTCCTGCTCCGCCGCCCCATGAGTTGTTAACGATATCAGGAGCCATCGCTGGGTTTGGATTTCCATTCGCATCAGTTGGTGCTAGTAACCATTGAGCACCATTTAAAATTTGGGCTTGAGAACCACTACCAGAAGCGTTTAGGATTTTAACACCAATCCATTTTGCTCCAGGAGCGACACCAATTTGGTTTGTACCATTTTGCTCCCCACCTACTGCTGTTCCAGCAACATGCGTACCATGCCCATGGTCATCGTATGCTGCTGATTGACCAGAAACTGCATCAAAGAAGCTGTAAGTATGAGTAGGGCTATTAGGATTTGCTGGGTCAAAGCCTCGGTATTGCTGCATTAATGCTGGGTGATTCCACTGTACCCCGGTATCCATAACGGCAACTACAGCACCTTGGCCATCCACACCCATATCCCAAGCTTGTGGAGCTCCAACTTGTTGAATATTCCATTCAACGTTGTCGTTTGTAGGAGTATTTTTGTCATTTTCTGTAGTACCAGCAGGTGCCTCTACAGATGGATATAATTGTACTTCTTCGTTTGGCGTAATCATTTCTACTTCTGGGAAAGAAGCGATTTTCTCCATAACTTCTTTCGTAGCAGTTACTGCCATTCCATTTACAATGAAGAAGGATTGAATATCTTTAGCATTTCCAGCTGCTTCTTGTTTCTCTAAATAAGCTTTCACGTCAGCTTGAGTAGAAATAGCAGTCGAACGAAGCTCAGAAACTAACACATTTCTTTTCATAAGTTTTGTTTGCGCTGCTGTTACTGCTTGAACAGTAGCTTCATTTTCTACTTGTTTAGCAATTGCCATTGTGTCAACTTGCTCTTTAAACTTTATTAGAAATGTTACTTTTTCATCTTTGTTAAATTGATCATTTAACGTTTTACTAATTTTTGCAGCAGCAATTTCTTTTGAATCATTAACTGCGACGCTAACGCCTTTTGTTGTAGCTGCACTTACTGACATAAAACTTGGTGCGATTAACAACAAACAAAGCATTAACATAAATACTTTATATACGCTCATTTTTCGGCGCATATGCCATCCCCCTTTAAAAAGTATAGTTTTTTTAAACCAATCGAGCTCACAGAAAAAATGCAATTCCTAAATAGCGAGCTGATCTAAAACTTTAAAAAGACAGTCCCCCCTTCTTTTAAAAATTGCCTCCTGTAAATAAATATGTAGTTTGTCTAGGTGACAATTTAATCGTACGTAAAGCGGAAATAGAAAAGTGTCGATTTTCGTCGAAGTAATTTTGAATTTTCAGAAAATAATTATTTAGTTATATGTGATAGAATCTTGTTGTAGGTAAAATGGAGTACGTTAGAGCTAGAAACTGTTGGGAAATTTTCTTTGTTTGAGGAAAATATTAGGAAAAGTAAAGGGAAATATATTAATCGTTATTAAGGATAAAGGTACTAGTTAATTTGTTTGTGGGGGTATGTGGAATAAAATCGTTATTAATGCCTATTCAAGATATTCCTATAAGAATAAGCGTGACTAAGGTATTATCGTTACGGAGAGTGGCGAAAATAGCAAACAGTCTATTCCGACTAAAACTATTTACTGCTCATACATCTAAAGTATTACATAGGAAAAATTAGAACGTTAGCCAATGTGTATGCATTAAAAAGTCTCCTAGCCTTTTACTATCAAAATTTAGATATAAGGGGGAGGAATTGCGACTATAATTAGTTCAATCAAATATCAATAGAATAAGTTAAACGGACTGATAAAATTTAGAGTAATAAAGATTAGATATGAAATAAGTAGTTCCCCTTTATTGTCATAGTAGTTTTATTGTAAAATAAAAAAGATGTTTGTTAGAGTAAAGATAAGTATAATGGTTTTTCATGAAGGGAGCTTTTACATTGTCACGAATGACAAGTATTCAATTAAAAAACTTACTCGAAAAAGAGCTTGCCCACGAAAATTGGGTGTTTACATATGATAGAGAAAAGGATTCTGTGCGAGTAGAAGATAAAGAGAGTAAAAAAGGGGTAACCATTTCCCTACCTGGTCTTATAGCAAAATACGAGCAGAACGGTCAAAACGCGATAATGGAATATGTATATTATGTTAAAGAAACGTTGTCTAGTATGAAACGACAGGTAACGTTAAATGGGCAAGAACGTAATATATATCCTGTTATTCGTTCTACTTCATTTCCTACAAAAACGAGTGATGATATACCATTAGTTTATGACGATCATACAGCGGAAACGAGAATATATTATGCAATTGATATGGGGAAATCATATCGGTTAATTGATCAAAAACTTGCGGAGCGTGAAAATTTACAGTTAGATTCAATGAAAGAAATGGCCCTATTTAATGTACGATCCTTACCTACAGCTGTAAAAGAAGATACCGTTGCAGGCAATAGCTTCTACTTTATAAATTCTAATGATGGCTATGATGCAAGTAGAATTTTAAATGATTCATTTTTAAATAGTATGAAGAAGAATATAGTTGGGACGATGACAATCTCTGTTCCCCATCAAGATGTATTAATTATTGGTGATATTCGTAACGAAAAAGGGTACGATATACTTGCAGAACTAACGATGAGTTTCTTTGCAAGCGGAAAAATACCGATAACAGCTCTATCGTTCTTATACGAAGAAGGCAAGTTAGAACCAATTTTTATATTAGGAAAAAACAATAAAGAATAACAATGGAAAGGAAGTTAGTGAATATGAATGTGTTTTATAATAAAGATGGTATTGGAGATACTCTTATCATCTATTTAAAAGATATTAATATAGAAAACCGTATTGCGGAAGTGAAAGGAAACGTTGCAAAAATAGTTGATAAAGAGACGAATGAGATAGCAGGATATAACATATTTCAAGTTTCCTCTTATATGAACGTGCAATCAGAAAATGGCGTTGTAACCTTAACAGAAGAACTAGTTAGTAATATTAATAAAGTTTTAAACGAAACTGGTATGGAAGGATACTTAAACCCTGATTTAAGTCCAAAGTTTGTAGTTGGGTATGTAGAGGGAAAAGAAAAACATCCTAATGCAGATAAATTAAGTATTTGTCAAGTTAATGTCGGTACAGAGGTGCTTCAAATTGTATGTGGCGCACCTAATGTAGATGCTGGACAAAAAGTAGTTGTTGCAAAAGTAGGAGCGGTAATGCCTAGTGGTTTATTAATTAAAGATGCAGAACTTAGAGGAGTTGCTTCGTCTGGAATGATTTGTTCAGCAAAAGAATTAGCATTGCCAAACGCTCCACAAGAAAAGGGAATTTTAGTGTTAGATAATCAGTATGAAGTTGGACAAGCCTTCCCAGCATAGATTTATCAAACGTGTGTGGAAGAAAAGCCACTAGAGTATCATTCTAGTGGTCTTTTTTGCACATATATGCTTAGCGTGTACATTCTAGAAAAAAGCCGAAGCATCTAAGATTAGGTTCCTATTTTTGCTAATAGTGGGAGCTGTCACTTAAATATAAACATAGAAAAGAGTGGGAGAACGTTGAGTTGGTGGAAGAAAATAATAAACCAATTAAAAGTTGAAGATGAAGAAAAAAGTGTAATAGCACGTAAAGAATTCATCCCAAAAGAGAAAATAGTAGAAAAAGAACTAAAAGCAAGAGTATCTTACCAGTATCCACAAAACACGACTAATTATTTGCCAGATAGGATGGAGAAAGTACAGAGAAAAGAGAGAAAAAGAAGTTGGGAAAAGGTAGAACAACAACCAATAGAGGAAAAAGAGGAAGTTAAAAAGAAAGAAAAACAAGTAGAAGTTATCGTCAAAAAGGAAGAAAAAAGCTACTTTAAGAAGCCTTTTTATAGAACGGAAGTACCTTCACCTATATATGGTTTTAAAAAAGATGAGCAAAAAATAGAAGATATTGTACCAGAATATGAATTACCAAAAGTAGTAACAAGAAACATAAATACTATCAATGAATTAAAAACAGAATATATATCCAATGATGATGAAGATAATATTTTAGATGTACATAAAGAAAGAAGTATATTTCATGAAGATTTGGCTGAACAAGAGAATTCTTCTGGAAAAGCATCAATAGAGGAATCGGATGATCTATCGCCAGCAGACCAAGAAGCAGAAATAATGGTAGAAGTAGAAGCAGAACAAAAGCATGAAGACGAAACGTATCAGCATGAATCTATTAACCTAGTAGATGTAGAGAAGACTGTCGACCAAGCTACTTTAATGCAAGAGGAGAAAGACACGTTAGAGCAAACTATTGTTGTTAGGTCCGAGCAAATAGACGACGTTGAGGTAAACTCTGATACTACGAAAAAATCAACTCAGCATGCAGAGGACGAAACTGTAGTTCAGGGAGAGACGCAGCTTCAGTTAATGGAACAAAGTAAACAGGAAATTGCATCTTCTATTGAAGTAGAAAAAAAGGTGGAGCGTACAGAACAGCCGGTAACAAATAAAGAAAACAAAAAACAATGGGTTCCATTTAATGTCATTATGCTTGAAAAAGACCGAAAAAATATGCAAAAACAATCGATGGAAAGCCATAGACATAATGGGTTTCAAAAGCCAAATGTAACGCTGTTAAACATCCCACCACAATTTTCAAACGATGATGAGAATTGGGTACAAGAACAAAAGCATTTGCTAAATCAAACATTGCAACATTTTAGAGTAGGAGCAAAAGTAGTACGTGCAACAAAAGGGCCAGCAGTAACTCAGTTTGAGGTGCAACCAGAGCCAGGAGTAAAAGTTAATAAAGTGACAAATTTAAGTGATGATATTAAGCTAAGCCTCTCTGCTAGAGATATTAGGATAGAAGCTCCGATTCCAGGAAAAAATACAATAGGAATAGAAGTTCCAAACAACGTTAGTAAGCCAGTTGTAATTCGGGAAATCATTAGACAAAAGGAATTTATGCAACATTCATCACCTCTAGCGGTTGCTTTAGGGCTTGATATAGCAGCACAACCAGTAGTGTTAGATTTAATGAAAATGCCGCACGGTTTAATTGCAGGTGCAACAGGATCGGGTAAAAGCGTTTGCGTCAACTCTATTATTGTAAGCTTACTTTTTAAATCTAATCCAGAAGAAGTAAAATTATTATTAATTGATCCGAAGATGGTAGAGTTAACACCGTACAACCATATACCGCACTTAGTCAGTCCTGTTATAACGGACGTAAAAGCTGCTACCGCTGCGCTAAAATGGGCGGTTGAAGAAATGGAAAGAAGATATGAACTGTTTGTTCATGCGCAAGTTAGAGATATATCACGATTTAATGAAAAGGCTGTACAGCATAACCAAGAAAAACTACCTTATCTAGTAATTATTATTGATGAGCTTGCCGACTTAATGATGATGGCTCCTAGTGACGTAGAAGATGCTATATGTCGAATAGCTCAGAAAGCACGTGCATGCGGGATTCACTTATTAATTGCTACACAAAGACCTTCTGTTGACGTAATTACAGGTCTAATTAAAGCTAACATACCGACAAGAATTGCATTTTCTGTTTCTTCACAAGTAGACTCGAGAACAATCATTGATGTTAGTGGAGCAGAAAGATTACTCGGTAAAGGGGATATGTTGTTCTTACAAAATGGTGCTCCAAAACCAATCCGTGTGCAAGGAAATTTTGTCTCAGATGAAGAGATAGAAAAGGTAGTTAGCCACGTAAAAGCTCAAAGAGAACCAGATTATTTATTTGAACAAGAAGAACTATTAAAGGACCAAGATGACCTAACGGATGAAGATGAGCTTTTCTGGGAAGCATGCCGTTTTGTCATAGAACAAGATGGAGCATCCACTTCCAGTTTGCAGCGACGATTTCGTATCGGATACAATCGTGCAGCAAGGCTTATTGATATGATGGAGAATCAAGGAATTATATCAGGTTCTAGAGGAAGTAAGCCTCGAGATGTGTTATTAACAGAAACAGAGTTGCAAAACATACAGAGTACACAATGATGCTTGGTAGTTGTTTTATTTACCTCCTTTCATTAAGATAAGGATTATAAATAAGAATATAGGGGAAGTAAGGAGCTTTGTGATGAAGGAAATCGAGTTAAAGCTACAAGGAAAAATAAAAAGATTAACGAATCAAACATTTAAGTTTGATGAAAGAATTAAAGATGGTTGGTTCTCTGCTGTTTATTTTTTAAAAACAAGAGAAATTGTTAAAAGGCATAAGGAAGATAATATTGTAACGATGCAATTTTTCCAAAAGAACCATGCAGTGTTATGTGGAACAGATGAAGTAATTGCTTTGTTAAAAACTTTTTCTGATGATCCTAATTCTTTAGAAATTCATTCTTTAAAAGATGGAGATAAAATAAGCCCATTTGAAACAGTACTAACGGTAACCGGGCCATACCAAAATTTCGGGTACTTAGAAGGAGTTATTGACGGTATTTTAGCTAGAAGAACATCTGTAGCGACAAATGTTTATAACGTTGTTAAAGCAGCAGGTAAGAAACCAGTTATATTTATGGGAGATCGCGATGATCACTATACACAACAAGCTGGTGATGGATATGCTGCACATATAGGTGGTTCTACTGCACAAGCAACTCATGCGATGAGTGAATGGTGGGGCAAAGAAGGAATGGGGACTATGCCACACGCACTCATTCAACTATTTAACGGTGATATTGTAGAAGCTTCCAAAGCATATCATGAGACATTTCCAAAGGATGAGCTATTAGTCCTAGTTGACTATAATAATGACATTATTACAGACGCATTAAAGGTAGCAAGGGAGTTTGGAGACTTATTAAAAGGGGTAAGAGTGGATACGTCAAGAACGATGATTGACCAGTACTTCATTCGAAATCCAGATTTACTAGGGACTTTCGATCCGCGTGGTGTAAACGCACCGTTAATTTTTGCTCTTAGAGAAGCACTGGATAACGAAGGTTTTAACCATGTTAAAATAGTCGTTAGTGGTGGATTTAACGAAAAACGTATTAAGGAATTTGAAGAAGCACATGCGCCTGTTGATATGTATGGCGTAGGAAGTAGCTTATTAAAAATAAACATTGGCTTTACAGGAGATAATGTTCTCTTAAACGGAGAAAATCAAGCAAAAGCCGGTCGAAAATACCGATTTAATCCAAGATTAGAAAAGGTAGAATAAACCAAAAAAACTGATAGATACCACATCTATCAGTTTTTCTAACTAGGCAAACTTTTAAAATAAAAATAAAAATATACACAAGGTATGCTAACGCTTTTAACAAGGAGAATGAAGAAATAGGTTATGCTTGTTTTAGAAAAGTTACAATGTTTTACCCTTCAAGATTTAAAATCGAGAGTGGAACGTAGCGAAGTGCAACAGCTAACTTAAAACGTATACCTACGATCAATGTAGTCTATAATGAAATGTCATTTAGCCAGATAGATTAAAAAAGCAAATATCGTTCATTTTTTCCGTAATAGGTAATAATGATAATATAGGAAAACTTTCTTTCCCAAAAAATAAATGAACAAACAAGCACGTATATGTTAAAAACGCCCTACTCTTTTCCTATGGAGTTACATATTGTTTAGTGCTATAATATGTTGATGTGAAGTTACATAAGCATTTACGTAAGGGACTAAATAATGAGCAATTTTAGACGATTGTCATATACTAACTATTAAGATTAGGGAAATGCCTATTTCGGTTTTATGATTTAGTTTATTTTTTGTACTCTCTATGGATAAAGCTTGTAACTTAGTTAGATAGATAAATGTTGGAGGTTCTTTTCATGACCATTTATCATTTTGTAGGTATAAAAGGTACGGGAATGAGTGCACTTGCACATATTCTCCATGATATGAAATTAAAAGTACAAGGTTCAGATTTAGAAAAGAGATTTTTTACGCAAATCGGTTTAGAACAAAAAGGGATAAAAATACTCCCTTTCGCAAAAGAAAATATTCAACGAGGCATGACAGTTATTGCTGGTAATGCATTTGCTGATACTCATGAGGAAATAGAGGCTGCCCATGAATTAGGAATTCCTGTAATTCGATACCATAAATTTTTAGGTCAGTTTATGGAGAAATTTACGAGTGTAGCTGTTACAGGTGCTCATGGGAAAACATCAACGACAGGATTATTAGCACACGTTATTCAAGGAGCAAAACCAACTTCGTATTTAATCGGAGATGGCAGTGGTAAAGGTGAAGAGGATAGCGAATATTTTGCATTTGAAGCATGCGAATATCGACGTCATTTTCTGGCGTATCATCCTGATTACTGTATTATGACGAATATCGATTTTGATCATCCTGATTATTTTCAAAATGTTGACGACGTTTTTAATGCCTTTCAAGAAATGGCATTAAAAGTAAAAAAAGGAATTATCGCTTGTGGTGATGATGAACATTTACAAAAAATACAGGCGAAAGTACCAGTTATTTATTATGGATTTGGTGAAGAAAATGATTTTCAAGCCCGTTCTATAGAAAAATCAACAGCAGGTACTGAATTTGACGTGTTTGTTCGTAATAACTATTACGCAACTTTTAAAATTGTCGGATATGGTGATCATAACATTTTGAATGCGTTAGCTGTCATCGCTATTTGTCATTATGAAGGTGTATCAGAAGAAATTATTCAAGATAGGCTATTAACGTTTGAAGGTGTAAAAAGGCGTTTTTCAGAGAAGAAAAAGGAAAATCAAGTATTAATTGATGATTATGCTCATCATCCAACTGAAATTCGTGCAACGATTGAAGCTGCTAAGCAAAAATATCCAGAACGAGACATAGTTGCTGTATTTCAGCCTCATACGTATACTCGTACGCAAACATTTCTTCAAGAGTTTGCCGATACATTAAACTTAGCTGATCACGTATACTTATGTGATATTTTCGGTTCTGCTAGAGAGAATCATGGAAAATTAACAATTCAAGATTTAAAAGAAAAAGTAAACAATTCACACGTAATCGATGAAACAAATGTTGAAGCGTTAAAAGCTCATGAGAATGGTGTTATTATTTTTATGGGTGCTGGTGATATTCAAAAATACCAAGAAGCATACGAAGCGCTTCTATAATGTTTAAAAAGAAGTGGAGCCCGTACATTGATGTACGGACTCCACTTTTGTTTTTCACTTTAAATTTTCTGGATTAAGTGCTTCTAATTCAGGGATAACAAATCGTCCGTCTTTACGAATTAGTACATCGTCAAAATAAATTTCTCCTCCACCATATTCTGGTCTTTGAATCATAACCATATCCCAGTGGATGTTAGAATTGTTACCATTCCAAGCGTCTTCATAAGCTTGTCCTGGTGTAAAGTGGAAGCTACCGTCAATTTTCTCGTCAAATAAAATATCTTGCATCGGATGTTGAATATAAGGGTTTACTCCAATAGCAAATTCACCTACGAAGCGAGCTCCTTCATCCGTGTCGAAAATTTTATTGATGCGCTCTGTATCATTTGCCGTTGCTTCTACAATTTTTCCGTCTTGGAATGTTAATTTAACATTCTCATACGTAAATCCTTGATAAGGGGATGGAGTGTTATAAGTAATCACACCGTTTACTGAATCTTTAACAGGTGCCGTATACACTTCCCCATCTGGAATATTCATTTCACCTGCACATTTAATAGCCGGGATGTCTTTTATAGAGAAGGTTAAGTCTGTTCCAACTCCGGTCAGTCTTACTTTATCTGTTTTATTCATTAACTCTACTAGAGAATCCATTGCCTTACTCATTTTACTGTAATCTAGGTTACAGACATCAAAATAGAAATCTTCAAATGCCTCCGTACTCATTTTTGCCAATTGTGCCATAGATGCGTTTGGATAGCGTAATACTACCCATCTCGTTTTAGGTACACGGATTTCACGATGTACACGTTTGCCAACAGTGTTACCATGGATTTTCATTTTTTCGTCTGGCACATCTGACTGTTCACTAATGTTATCTCCAGAGCGTAAACCTATGTATGCATCCATTTTTTCCATAACATTTCTTTCGAAATCAGCAATCATATTGAATTGTTCTTCTTGTGCACCCATTAATAATGCACGGTCAACTGTTGCATCTTTAAGTGAAACGAATGGGTAACCGCCTGCTTTATACGCTTCGTTTACGAGTGCAGTGACTAATTCTTTTTGTAGGCCAAAGTTTTCTATTAACACCTTTTCGCCCTTTTGTAGACGAACAGAATAGTTAATTAAATTTTTAGCTAACGTTTGGATACGAGGGTCTTTCATTTCATTTCCTCCTTTTTATTTGAAAAATCTTTTATTTTTACTATAATATTGTAACCGAAAAACAAAATTTTGTTTATACTTAAAGTAGTAACTTAAAACTTCTTTTTTTTGCAGGGATTTGCTAGTCATAATAGAATAGAGATAGAAGGATGTTTATACTTTTAGTAGAAGGGTATAGACTAACAACAGGAGGTGTTGAAGTTCATGTTAATTAATCTACTATATATCAGTGCCTTCATTATAGCTATTGCTTTCCTTGTGCTAGTTATTTATGTATCTAAAACGTTACGTTCAGTGCAAGGGACTTTAGATCAAGTAGCAGGGACTCTTGGTGGAATTGAAAAACAGATGCAAGGTATTTCAAGTGAAACAGAGCAATTACTACATAAGACAAACTCATTAATGGATGATATTCAACATAAATCAGAGCAACTTAATACAGTTGTCGTAGCTGTTAAAGATGTTGGAACATCTCTACAAAACTTTAACCATTCCGTTCAACGGTTATCAAATAATGTTGTCCAGCAAATGGACAAGAACCAAGATAAAGTATCACAAGTTGTGCAATGGTCGAATGTAGTAATGGAATTGGTTGAGAAATGGAATGTAAAAAAGAAACAAAAAAATGAATTCGAAAGAGGAGGAATGTAGCATGAGTAAAGATGGGATCAACACAAAAGATTTTTTAATTGGTACATTAATAGGTGGGATTGTAGGGGCTACAACAGCACTATTCCTCGCTCCGAAGTCAGGGAAAGAATTGAGAGACGATTTACAAGAACAAGCGAGCCACTTAAAGGATAAATCTGAACAATGGAAACAGCAAGCTACTGAGATTTCTAGCGAGTTAGCTTCGACTGCAAAAGAAAAAACAAATCAGCTATCACAAGTTATATCTGAACAGTCCCAAGTTGTTATGGATAAAGTAAAACATTTAAAAGAACAATCGATTGATGCATCAGAGGAGTTACAAGAGAAAGTGGAAGAAGTAATAAATGAAGCTGCAAGCGCAATTGAAAGCGGTTCTGAAGAGATGACTGAAGAAGTTCAAAAGCGACTTGAAGCAACTAAGCAAGCAATTGAAGAAGTCGAAACAAAGTTGAAAAGTGAATAAATCAACTTAAAAGACGGAGTGGCTTACTCTGTCTTTTTTTACATAATTAAAAATAGGAATTCAAAAATGTATCTTTAATCTATTTTCTAATTTCATTATTTTGGACTTGCACAACGTTCTTCCCTTCATAAATAAGGCTAATATTCACTTTCACGCTACACAAATTGTTGCATAAAATACTTTATTACTTAAAAGCGTCTAATTAATAAAGTATTTGTTGGTGACAAGTTCGGTTTGATGGTTTATAATTATTTCTAAATTAGTGAATTGGTACACAATTTTGAAAGGGTGACGAAAGTTGAATCAAAATAATTTAGAGACTTTAAGACAGCAAGTAGAAGATAAGAACTTAGAGATATTAAAATTAATTAACGAACGCGGAAAGTTAGTTCAAGAAATTGGAAAAATTAAAGAAGCACAAGGCGTTCACCGCTATGACCCTGTTCGAGAAAGAGCGATGTTAGATTTAATAACAGAAAATAACGATGGGCCATTTGAAACTTCAACACTTCAACATATTTTCAAGGAAATTTTTAAAGCTGGTTTAGATTTACAAGAAGACGATACGCAAAAAGGATTATTAGTATCTAGAAAAAGAAAGCCAGAAGATACAATTGTTAATATTAAAGGTGAAATGATCGGAGACGGTAAACAATACTTTGTTGTAGGTCCATGTGCTGTTGAAAGTTATGAGCAAGTAGCTCAAGTAGCTCAAGCGGCTAAAGGCCAAGGTCTAAAATTATTAAGAGGTGGAGCTTTCAAGCCGAGAACTTCTCCTTATGATTTCCAAGGTTTAGGTTTAGAAGGATTGAAAATTTTAAAGAAAGTAGCCGATGAATTTGATATGGCTGTTATTAGTGAAATCGTAAATCCAGCTGATATAGAAGTCGCTTTAGATTATATCGATGTTATTCAAATCGGAGCTAGAAACATGCAAAACTTCGAATTGTTAAAAGCTGCTGGTGCAGTGAAGAAACCTGTATTATTAAAAAGAGGAATGGCGGCAACAATTGATGAATTTATCAATGCAGCCGAGTATATTATTGCACAAGGAAACGACCAAATCATTCTTTGTGAAAGAGGAATACGTACTTACGAAAAGGCTACAAGAAATACGTTAGATATTTCAGCTGTACCGATTTTAAAATCAGAAACACATTTACCAGTACTTGTCGATGTGACACACTCAACTGGAAGAAAAGATCTTCTTTTACCAACAGCAAAAGCTGCATTAGCGATCGGAGCAGACGGAGTGATGGCTGAAGTACACCCTGATCCAGCTGTCGCATTATCTGATGCAAATCAGCAAATGGATATTGGTCAGTTTAATGAATGGATTACTCAATTAAGAAGTCATTATTCATATAAAGCATAAATGGGAGAGGAGAGCAAAAATGCTCTTCTCTTTTTTTAGTTATTTTGTATAGAAACGACCTTTATAAGTATTTAATCTTTTTTCTTCTAAATTTGAGAATTGTTAGTATAAAGTAACATAATGAGGCAAAATAACATTAAATTTATGAAAACAATTTATGAAAATTACATAAAATTTTCATTAGAAAGGTCGCGTACACGTTGCTCTTCGTTTGATAGTATCGTATGATAATAAACATATAATTGATTTGGCGTCTTTTTTAGTTGTTATAATGGACGATTATTTTATTAAAAGTATAAGAAGGAGAGATTACAATGAACGTCACAATATATGATGTTGCAAGAGAAGCGAACGTATCCATGGCAACGGTATCACGCGTTGTTAATGGTAATCCAAATGTAAAACCTACAACTAGAAAGAAGGTACTAGAAGCAATTGACAGACTAGGCTATCGTCCGAACGCTGTTGCTAGAGGGCTAGCTAGTAAAAAAACAACTACAGTTGGAGTTATTATTCCTGATATTTCGAGTATTTTCTACTCTGAATTAGCGCGAGGGATAGAAGATATCGCAACGATGTATAAATACAATATTATATTAAGTAACTCAGACCAAAACACAGATAAAGAATTACATCTATTTAATACGATGCTAGGAAAACAAGTAGATGGAATTGTGTTTATGGGCGGTAATATTAAAGATGTGCTTGTAGAGGAATTCGAAAAATCACCTGTTCCGCTTGTATTAGCGGCATCATTTGATAAAGAAGATAAAATCCCAGCTGTAACGATTGATTATGAACAAGCAGCATATGATGCGGTAAAATCTTTATTAGAAACTGGCCATAAACATGTAGGTTATGTTTCCGGTCCTTTTGAAGAGCCTGTAAATGGCGAAAAGAAGTTAGAAGGTTACAAGCGTGCACTTGCAGAAGTAAATCTTCCATTTGAAGAAGAATTGGTGGTTGAAGGTGATTACACGTACGATTCAGGAATAGAAGCAGTAGAAAAGCTTCTTACATTAAAAAATAGACCTACTGCAATATTCGTAGGAACAGATGAGATGGCGTTAGGTGTCATTCATGGAGCGCAAGATAAAGGATTACATATCCCAGAGGATATAGAAGTGGTAGGTTTTGACAATACGAGACTTGCATCAATGGTTCGTCCACAATTAACTACAGTAGTACAACCGATGTATGATATAGGTGCTGTAGCGATGCGTTTATTAACAAAACTAATGAATAAAGAAATGGTAGAAGAAACAAATGTTGTTCTACCACATCGAATTGAAAAGAGACGCTCAACAAAATAAAAAATATGTCGATATATAATATAAAAGAGGACAACTTCTATAATTTGAATGTCCTCTTTTAGTTTACTAAAGTCAAGGTTGCATATTAGGGGAGAGCGTATGAAAAAGTTAGATGTATTAACACCAGTAGGAATTATTGTAGGGTTTATTGTAGTATTATTCGCAATATTTATAAATGGGGATCTTGCAGAGACTCTCGCATTTTTACATCCTTCTTCATTTTTAATTGTTGTTGGTGGAACCGCTGCTGCATTATTAGTTACATTTAATTTAAAAGAGCTAAAAATATTACCAACTGTTCTTAAGTCTACCTTTTCTAGGGAGGAAAATGAATTAGCAGATGTAATCGATACTTTTGTTGAATTATCTGATCGGGCCCGTCGAGAAGGATTATTAGCACTAGAGGCAGTAGTAGAAGAAGTGGAAGATCCTTTTTTAAAAAAAGGTGTGCTACTCGCAGTTGATGGTGTAGAGCCAGAAGTTATTCATGATATTATGTCTGCAGAAGTAGCAGCAATGGAAGAACGTCATAGTAAAGGTAGAGCAATTTTAGAGAAAGCTGGGGACTTCGCTCCTTCTTGGGGAATGATAGGTACTTTAATAGGACTTGTATTAATGTTACGAAATTTAGAAAACCCGGCAACTTTAGGACCTAATATGGCAATTGCAATAATGACGACTTTATATGGTAGTTTGTTTGCTAATTTAGTATTTTTACCGATGGCTACTAAACTAGCAAATAAAACAGAAAAAGAAGTATTTATGAAGCAAATTATTATTGAGGGTGTTATAGGAGTACAATCTGGACAAAATCCGAAAGTGTTACAAGAAAAGCTTTCTGCATTTTTAGCGAAATCTGAAAAGGAGAGGGAAGATGAAGAACTTTTGGAGGAAGGTAGATGAGCAAGTTCAGGAAATTGAAAAAAACAGACGATAAAGGTGCACCACGTTGGATGGTCACATTTTCGGACCTATTTATGCTTATTCTCGTTTTTTTTATTCTTTTATTTTCCATGTCCCAGATTGACTTAGTAAAGTTTAAAGCTGTGGCTGAATCGTTTAAACAAGTAAATTTATTGGACTATCACCCATCAGCTATTCCATTTGAACATCCAACAGACTTTTCCATTGATTATGAATCAACAAATAATAACAATTCTAATTATGGTGAAGAACAATCCGAAGATCAATTGGAAGAAGTACTACGAGAGGTTCAGCAATTTCTTGATGAAAATGACTTGGAAGATATCGTCGTAGCGAATCGAACAGAACGTGGCGTAGTACTTGTATTGGAAGAGCAAATTTTATTTAATTCAGGTGAAGCGAGTATTCTCCCTGTAGCGTTTCCATTTTTAACTAAATTAGGAAATCTATTAGAAAGAATTCCGAATTTAGTTAAAATTGAAGGTCATACCGATACGGTACCGATGAATAACTATCAATATCCTTCAAACTGGGAATTATCTACAGCTAGAGCAAGTAGTGTTATTCGCTATTTAATCGATGAGCATGACTTGAATGCAGAACGATTTATTGCAGTAGGGTACGGTGAAACGAGACCAATTGTTCCAAATACTACGAGAGAAAATATGCAAAAAAATCGACGAGTTGAAATTGTTATTTCAGATCCGGCAAGTGTAGAAGAAATAGATTATTAAAATAGCAAAACCCGAAGACATGTATTTTGTAGCTCTTCGGGTTTATCCTTTTATTTATAAAATCAACTTGCTAAAATAGTTTTATGAAGATTTATCAATCCCAATATGACGAAGTGGATATAAGGCCTGCTCTAAAACTTTTCTATTTTTTTCAGTAATTTCAGCTTTTCTTGGAATTGGGGCGTATATCCCCTCTTCGTCATCCCATTTAGTCGGCAAAGCAACAGGTGACTGATCTTTCCACTTATTAATCCATTTATGTGGTATATTTCTGCTATGTAAGGACATATCATTCATTTCCAGCCAAATTAAGCTCCATGCTCGTGGTACTACACGCCAAATATCATATCCACCACCGCCAACTGCAATCCATCTACCATTACAATATTGATGGGCAATTTTATGAGCAATTTTAGGAATTTCCTCATATACTTTCATCGTAGTCGATAAATGTGTTAAAGGGTCGTAATAATGTGCATCAGCACCGTTTTGGGTTACGATTACATCTGGTTTAAAAAAAGCGGCTATTTTCTCTAAAGATTTTTCATATACTTCTAAAAATGATTCATCTTCTGTAAATGCATCAATAGGTATATTAAAGCTGTAACCATATCCGTCACTTTGTCCTCTTTCATTCACATTACCTGTACCTGGAAATAGATATCGTCCAGTTTCATGAATGGATAATGTGCATACATCTGAATCTTCATAAAATGCCCACTGTACTCCGTCGCCGTGGTGTGCATCTGTATCTACATATAATACTCTCGCTTTATATTTTTCTTGAATATATTTAATGGCGACTGCGCTATCGTTATATATACAAAAGCCAGAAGCTTTTCCACGGAAGCCGTGATGTAGCCCACCGCCTAAGTTTAATGCGTGTTTCGCTTTACCCGTCATAACATAATCTACTGCAGTTAATGTTCCCCCGACCAATAAACTGCTTGCTTCATGCATATTCGGAAAAATTGGTGTGTCCTCAGTGCCTAAGCCGTAACTACTTGCCCGATCTTCTCCTAACATACCGTTTCCAGCTAATTTAACGGCATCTATGTACGCTCTATCGTGAATTAAAGCAAGCTCATCGTCTGTTGCATTTCTAGGGTTTACGATATCGTCTTCCGATATAGCTTGACATTCTTTTAATAAACTTAGTGAGAGAGAGACTCTTAGCTGGTTAAACGGATGGTTTTCACTAAATTTATAAGTTTGAAAATCATCCGAATAAATAAATACGGCATTTTTCATAATTCTTTCCCCAAAATATTAGGCCATAATACATCATAGCCTTCCTTTTTTAAATCTTGAATTATCGTAGTAGGATTCATCGTTCCAATGCGGAAGACTAATATTTTATATAGTTCATTATCGTCAGGGTACACTAACACACTTAAAATATTTACATTACGATTTCGAAATACTGCTGTAACGTCTGATAATTTACCAGCGATATTTTTAACTTTTATTTCAATTTGGGAAGAAGGTTGATTTGCACCTGCAAGCTGAACAAAAGTACGAAGAACATCTGTTTTCGTCACAATTCCAACTAATTTTTCTTGCTGAACGATAGGTAAACAACCTATTTTATATTCATAAAAGATACCAGAAATATCTTCCACAAAATCAAGTGGATGACCTGTAACGACTTCTTTATTCATTAAAACAGAAAGAGGTTTTTCTCTTTCTTCTTTACTTACATTTTCACGTATCGCTGAAGGTACTATCGATCGTAAGTCACGATCTGAAACAATACCAACTACATTATTTTGTTCATTTAAAATCGGTAGATGGCGAATTCTTTTTTCTTCCATAAGCCTTAGTGCTTCTTCTACTGTGTTATTTGGGGAAAGTGTATATACTTCTGACTTCATTATTTTTTCTACTATCAATAGTTTCAACCCCTTTGAAGACCAGTCTGTAATCCAAAAATTGGCCACAAGATATTAATGTTGTATGTAATTAGTACATAAATCGGTTTTTAAATCGAAGCTGGTCAAACTGTTGAACAGACTCTGGTTTTATATTTTTACCAATTCTAGCCATTAAACAGTTTGCAGGATGTGAACTAATTTCTGGTTCATCTGTCGCATAATATATCAGTCCACCAGCGTTCATCATTTTTTCCATTACTTTTCGATATTCCCAAACATTTAACCCAGTCCCCTTTAAGTCCCAATGCCAATAATATTCAGTTGTAATAATAATATAGTTTTCCATCATAGGGTCCATCATGGAAACTTGCAAAAGGCTTTTTCCTATTGAGCACCCACGAAAAGCCGGGATAACTTCAATTGCACCAAGTTCTATCAAATCAACCATATTTCCTTCCGACCATCTTTCCATCGGATCTGGATATAAATAAGTAACATAGCCTACGATAGTGTCTTGTACTCTTGCAATTAATATTCTCCCTTCTGGTAATGATGAAATTTCTATAAGTGCACGGTGTTGCTGTTTTGGTGGTCGAAATGCAATTAAGTCTTCATGAAATTCATATGATGCGAGCTTATCGGTTGTAACTGGTCCTTCGACAATTACTTTTCCTCTAGGTGTTTTTACTTCTTTTGCATTGTATGTTTTAATATGTTCCATATTTTTCACCTACTTTTATCCCGTAAACAGGTAGTATGACTCATTTTAGTCGTACCTAGAAAATATTCTGGAAATAAATACTTTCATAATGGTTACGGAATGATTTTATTACTAACATAGTACCATAAGCATAATAGTAGCTATACCTTATTTAGAAACTGGTTCGAAAGAAATAAAACGCTTTCACTAATAGTTTACTAGAAACGCCTAGTAAAAGCATTTATTTTTTTAATGAGTTTTTTAAAAATTGAGAAAAAATTATTTCTGTAATATAATAGTAGAGAATCATCTTACTTAAGGGGGAGTTTGTAGATGAAAGTTGAAGCGCTATCAGTAACAAAGGGGAACTACAATCTTCAAAGCTACGAAGATACGTATGAGAATTTTGATTGGAAAGAAGTTGAAAAAAACTTTTCTTGGTCTGAAACAGGAAGAGTAAACGTTGCCTATGAAGCGATAGACCGACATGCTGAAACATATCGGAAAAATAAAGTAGCCCTATACTATCGTGATCCAGAACGAAATGAAAAGTATACGTACAAAGAAATGAAAGAGCTTTCAAACAAAGCGGGGAACGTGTTAAAGCAAGCGTGTGATGTTGAAAAAGGAGACAGAGTATTTATTTTTATGCCACGCTCTCCAGAACTTTACTTCGTTGCGTTAGGTGCTATTAAGCTAGGGGCAATTATCGGACCGTTATTTGAAGCATTTATGGAAGGTGCTGTTAAGGACCGATTAGAAGATAGTGAAGCAAAAGTGTTAGTTACTACTCCAGATTTATTAAATCGTGTTCCTTTAGATGAACTACCAGCATTAAAACATGTTGTGTTAGTGGGTGAAAATGTAGAGGAAAATGACATGCTAATTGATTTTTATAGCAAGTTTGAAAATGCAAGCAAAGAGCTACAAGTAGAGTGGGTAGACAGAACAGATGGATTAATTTTACATTATACGAGTGGTTCTACTGGAAAGCCAAAAGGGGTACTTCATGTACATAATGCAATGGTCCAACATTATCAAACAGCGAAATGGGTTTTAGATTTACAAGATGATGATGTTTATTGGTGTACAGCAGATCCAGGATGGGTTACTGGGACAGCGTATGGTATTTTCGGTCCTTGGCTAGTAGGTGCATCGAACGTCGTAGTAGGCGGTCGTTTTAGACCAGAAGCTTGGTATGAAACTATTGAAGATTACGGTGTTTCTGTTTGGTATAGTGCTCCTACAGCATTTAGAATGTTGATGGGTGCTGGAGATGAAGTAGTGAACAATTTTAATTTATCTTCTCTACGTCACATCTTAAGTGTTGGCGAACCGCTTAATCCAGAAGTTATTCGTTGGGGAATGAAAGTCTTTTCTTTACGAATTCATGATACATGGTGGATGACGGAAACAGGCGGTCAATTAATTTGTAATTACCCTTGTTTAGAAATTAAGCCAGGTTCAATGGGGAAACCAATTCCAGGTGTTATTGCAGCAATTGTAGACGACCAAGGAAATGAGCTACCTCCTAATCGTATGGGGAATCTTGCAATTAAAAAAGGTTGGCCAGCAATGATGTACACGATTTGGAATAATAAAGAAAAGTACGAATCTTATTTCATGCCAGGCGATTGGTACGTTTCTGGTGATTCTGCATATATGGATGAAGATGGATACTTTTGGTTCCAAGGACGTGTAGATGATGTTATTATGACGTCTGGTGAACGTGTAGGTCCATTCGAAGTAGAAAGTAAATTATTAGAGCATCCTGCCGTTGCGGAAGCGGGGGTAATCGGTAAACCTGATCCAGTACGTGGTGAAATAATAAAAGCTTTCGTCGCCCTAATGGATGGCTATGAAGTGACGGATGAATTAAAAGAGGATATTCGACAGTTTGTGAAAAAGGGATTAGCTGCTCATGCGGCACCAAGAGAAATAGAGTTCCGCGATAAATTACCGAAAACAAGAAGTGGTAAAATTATGAGACGTGTATTAAAAGCTTGGGAGTTAGACCTTCCAACAGGTGATTTATCTACAATGGAAGATTAATTAGGCGAGGGGTGTTCAAAAAGTCAGTAGAGCTGATTTTTTGGACCTCTTTTTTATTCCATCACAAAAAAAGGTCCGAGCTACTAGAGTTTCAGACATCAAAAAAAGAGAGCTCCTTTACATGGGCTCTCTTTTGAAATATATTTAGTCTTCGTCGTCGTTTCCTGGAGGTGGGTTGGTGGAGCTATCTCCATCACGGTTTCCTCCACTATTTTCTTCCTTCTTTTTCTTTTCTTCTTCCTCTTTTTTCTTCTTTTCTTCTTCTTCTTTCTTTCTCTTTTCTTCCTCTATTTTATCAACATCCCCTAGTTTCACTTCTTTAGAAGGAGAGGACTCTTTCCCAGTCGCATTAATTGCTGTTACGTAAAACACTCCAATATTTTGGTTAAGTTTTAACGATGTTGAATCACCAGCAACAACGGAAGCGATTCTTCTTGATTGTGAAGTTGTATCTGGCGCGTAATATACGTAATAGCCAATTACATCTTTTTCACCACTAGCGTTCCAATTAATTGTGGAACCCGACAAGCTCACATTTGAAACTTGTTTAGGTGCTTGATTATTTTGTGGAAGCGAATCTTCAGAAAGTATGACTAAGTTTTCGAATACTTTATTATTGTCCATATGTTTTGCTAAATCTTCGATACTTTTTAATTGTAATCTCTTCAAGAAGTCTGGGTTTAGCATTGGACCTTCTTTGACAAACTCACTTGGCGTTGAGCTTAACGGTTTATAAGCTACATCACCAATCTTTACATATTTACCACTCGTTAAGCTGTCGTCTACTTTACTTGGTACGAACTTAGCATTAAATAAATCTTCACCTACTAATCCAGCTTGGCGACATAAATCAGAAGGTAATAGTCCAGAAAGCATGCAATAGCTTCTACGAACAATTCCACCTGGCATTTTAAAGCTTTCTGATGTGCTAACTACTTCCGAATCGACTGCATTAGCTGCATTTAATAATCTAGCCCATAGAAGTTGCATACGGTTTGTAGCTGTGTAACCACCTACATTATTACTTAGACTAGTTGTTTGGTTATGTGGATAACCAAACCAAATACCAAATGTTACTTTCGGGTTTGAGCCTACTAACCAAACGTCCGTAGTGTCATTCGTTGTCCCAGTCTTAACTGCCCAATCAGAGTGGAAGTTTAAAAATCTTTTTGCTGGTGTTCCTGTTCCTTGATGGAATACAGTTCGTAATGTATCTAACATTAAATAAGCTGTTTGTGGTGAATAAATTTCTACAGGCTCAACTTCATGTTCATACACTACTTCACCATTATTCGTTTCAATTCTTTCAATTAAATATGGTTCTACATAGTTACCACCGTTAGCGAACGTTGCATAGCCAGCAGTATTTTCTTCCACTGTGACTCCAGTAGTTAATCCTCCAAGTACAGCAGAAAGGTTTTCACGATCTTGGTACACATTTTTGAATCCTTGTTTTACTAAGTAGTCCATCGGTGGGTTAGGACTATTATTCATTAAATCTTTATAGCCATGAGCGGCAGCGATATTGTGAGAAGCTCGGATAGCTTCACGAGCCGTAACTAACCCATTTTCTCTATAGTTCCAGTTTCTAGGTGTCCAAGTAGTAGTTCCTGCTGGTATAGGAACGGAGATGTCAGCTAATATACTTCCTGGCTGCAGTCGTCCAGATTCAAATGCAGGTGCATAAAGTAATAAAGGCTTCATCGTGGACCCGTTTGGTCTGTTCGTTTGCGTTGCAAAGTTATTGTTTGATATATCGAAACCTCTACCACCTACGAAACTAATAATTGCTCCCGTATCGTTGTCGATTAATGAAGCTCCTACTTGTTCATAACTTTGCTCTTCTTCACCAGTTTCCTTATTTACTACCTTAATTGGATAACCGAAAAATTCAAATTCACTCGTAACTCTTTCCATTTCGTCATAAATTTCTTTATGAATCGTCGTATGAATTTTATAGCCGTTTTGACGGATGTTAATTTTGGCAAGTTCTTTATATTGATTTTGTAATTCTGTGCTTGCTTCATACTCTTCTTTCGAATAACCATCTTCCTCAGCAAGAATAGAAGCGATTATTTTTTCGGCTCTGTCTTCAATTTCAAAAGCAACGTATGGATATTCTTCAATTGCAGAACTCTCAGATTCGATAAAATCTTTTGTTAGATCGTAAGCTAACGCATCTTGGTATTGTTTTTCTGTAATATACTCAAGTGCATACATTCGTTGTAGGACGTATCTCATTCTTGAGAAGCCAGGTTCCAGCCCTTCAGCTGTTTTTACTTCTCCGGCACGAGTATATGGAGTATACGCAAATGGACTTTGTGGTAGTCCAGCGATATAGGCAGCCTGAGGGATTGTTAACTCATTAGGCTCTACACCGAAAATACCTTTCGCGGCCGTTTTAACTCCAGCAATATTGCGTCCTGACGAGTTTCGTCCGAAAGGAGATACATTTAAGTATGCTTCCAAAATCTCTTCTTTAGTGAAGAAGTTTTCTAAACGAAGTGCTAGCAGTATTTCTTTTGCTTTTCGATCAAATGAAACTTCGTTCGTAAGTATTTGGTTTTTTATTAACTGCTGAGTTAATGTACTTCCACCAGTTTGTGAGGCGGAATTTGTAACTTCTTGTAAAATTGCACGAAGAATTGCTTTTGGTACTACACCTTCATGCTCATAAAAATACTCGTCCTCTGTTGCGATAAGAGCGTTAATTAAATGAGGTGAAATGTCATCTAATTTAACTTCTTCTCTATCTAAGTCAGCGCGATATTTTCCAAGGTATATATTGTTCGCAAAATACATTTCTGACGTTTCTTCATAGTTGTATATGTTACGCTTCATATCTTCATAAGGACGTAGAGGTTCATCTTTTACGAGAGAAGCGAAATAGCCTGCCCCTGCTCCGCCGGCAAATCCTACACCAATGACCCCAATAATAAAGAAGATCAATAATAAATTCCACACTACTAGGTACGTAACATTAAAGCCTTTTTTTGTATATTTATTTACAAAAACTTGATACGTAGACAGAAGATTTTCTTTGAATCTGTCTTTTTTTGACATATTATCTACCCCCCGGTAAATCATAACCATTATAGCATAGTGAAAAGCTGTATATGACTATTTTTTTCTATTTCCAATAAATTATTTGACATAGAGCTTCATTGTATGATAAAAAGATAGTTAATTAAATATATGGAAACGCAATGATAGGAATTAGTAGTGTATATAGTTAGCTTTTTAGAGAGCTGATGGATGGTGCAAATCAGTACTGCTATATAGATGAATTACCTCCTAGAGCTTCTTTTGTGAACAGTTGTTACTAATTAGCAAAAGACGGTGAAAAGCCGTTATTTTACTTAAGGTGGGAAGGCTTAGTATAGAGCTTTTCAATTAGGGTGGTACCGCGAGCAACTCGTCCCTTTTTTAGGGATGAGTTTTTTTGTGTTTAAAAATAAACAAAATAAAGGAGAAAAGCCAATGTTATTAGAGGATTTAAAATTCCGTGGACTTGTGAATCAAATTACAGACGAAGAAGGGTTAGAGAAATTACTATCAGAAGAAAAGATTAAACTTTACTGTGGTTTTGACCCGACAGCAGATAGTTTACACATTGGTCACTTATTACCAATATTAACATTACGAAGATTTCAACAGGCTGGTCATCATCCGATCGCTTTAGTAGGTGGAGCAACTGGATTAATCGGGGATCCAAGTGGTAAAAAGGCGGAACGTACACTTAATACAGCAGATGTTGTATTACAATGGTCTGATCGCATTAAAAATCAATTATCTCAGTTTTTAGACTTTGAAGCAGATAGTAATCCAGCGGTTATGGCGAATAACTTTGATTGGATTGGCAAGATGGATGTTATCTCGTTTTTACGTGACGTAGGGAAAAACTTCGGAATTAATTACATGCTTGCAAAAGAAACAGTATCTTCTCGGATTGAAACTGGGATTTCGTATACTGAATTTAGTTACATGATTTTACAATCATTAGACTTTTTACATTTATACGAAGAAAAAGGGTGCAGACTTCAAGTAGGGGGAAGCGATCAGTGGGGAAATATTACAGCCGGGCTTGAATTAATTCGTAAATCAGTAGATACAGATGTGAAAGCATTTGGTTTAACAATCCCACTTGTGACAAAAGCGGATGGTACAAAGTTTGGTAAAACAGAAGGTGGAGCAGTTTGGTTAGATAAAGAAAAAACATCTCCTTATGAGTTCTACCAATTTTGGATTAACACAGATGACCGAGATGTAGTGAAATATTTAAAATACTTTACTTTCCTTTCTCAGGACGAAATTAATCGTTTAGAAGCTGAAGTACAAGAAGCGCCTGAAAGACGTACTGCTCAAAAACGCTTAGCTGAAGAAATGACAAAACTTGTTCATGGAGAAGAAGCATTAGCACAAGCTATTCGTATTTCCGAAGCGTTATTCAGTGGTAGTATTTCAGAACTAAGTGCAGCGGAAATTAAACAAGGCTTTAAAGATGTCCCTTCTTTCCATTATGATGGGGAAGAGGAAGTTTTACTTTTAGATTTACTTGTAATGAGTAAAATTTCTCCATCGAAACGACAAGGTCGCGAAGATATTTCTAATGGTGCTATTTACATTAATGGCGAAAGAGAACAAAGCTTAGAAAGAGTTTTAACGAAAGAGGATCGTATTGAAGGACAATTTATCGTAATTCGAAGAGGGAAAAAGAAATATTTCTTAATTACGTTTTAATATTTATGAGGCTGTCCTAAAAGTCAGTAAAACTGACTTTTAGGACTTTTTTTGTTAGTTACCTTTATAAGGATTCTATGAATTTATTAGTTGTAAGGACAAATTGTTTATTAAGTAGTAAACCTAAAAAAGAGTAATCGCATCAGGGAAGTGATGACGATTACTCTTGCTGAATCTTAAGCTATTTGGACTACTGCAGTCTAATGGTAATTTTTCGATAGGGGACTGAACTGCCAGCCCCTATCTTTCACCTCAACCTTAATATTGTAAACCGTGTCCTAGTTTATAAACATTTCCTTCGCTGTCTTTGTAGGCATAGCTGATTCCTTCTGGCATATATTTATCTTTGTCATAGCCCGGAACATCATTTCTTGATACACAATTACCATCTTGATCGACAGCAATCACTTCTTCACTGGCTGGTAATGTCAACGGCAGGACACCTGTTGGCTGATAGTTTCCAGCCATAATTTCAAGCTGTGCTTTGTAGAATGTGTCGTAACCGGCAACAAGAGCATCTGCCAACGGTTCTACATTTCCTAGAAGCCATGGCAAGATAACATTTACACTTATTATAACTTTGCCGCCACGGCTACGGATGTTCTCTATTACTTCATTCAAATGCTCCAAATCGCTTAAAGTAGTTTCTGTATACGGGGTACCATCCAACGCTTTTAAGGATTTATTTTCACATAAACTGAGCTCCAACAATCCTGGTGTTGCATTAAAATAGGTGCCTGATTTCGGTTGCAGGAATAAGATAGCAATATCTGCTTCTTCATACGCATCGGTTAACTGAAATTGACCTAATTCCTTCGCATCGCCCAATGCCTGCTCCGTATACGTAGCTGCATGTTCTGTTTCCTTATGGTAGGCTTTTATATATACTTTTTTACCTTCCAGCTTGTCCGCTGTTAATGGGAGTGTTTCATTTGAGTTTTTCAATATGGTTACTGATTTTTTATGTGCTTCATATGCTGTATCCCAGTGTGCAGGTGTGTTTACTACCTTATCCGCATTTTCTGGTGAATTGTACGTACGATCATCAAACAGACCTAATGCAAACATTTCTGTAAGCAATCTTTCATTCGCTTCATTGATTCGCTTTTCACTGATCCAGCCATTATCCACTGCCGCTTTCAGGTTTTCTATATCATTTGAATCTGCAATGATATCTGTCCCTGCATTTACAGCTTTTGCAAAACGCTCTGCAATACTTAAACTTTCAACACCCCAGCTCATGTTATTGACGATACCACTGTCACTGTTAATATAACCTTTAAAGCCTAGTTTTTTACGCAGCATATATTCAATGAAATATTGATTAAACGCAAAACCAACCTCTTCGAAAGGAATATCTTCGCCTTCAAATTCCTGAACCACACTTTTCTTGATGCTTGGAATCGAGTAATAAGGCATGATGGAAGATGTTCCGTGTTCAACAGCTGCTCGAAACGGTGGTAAATGATACTTTTCTAAACTTCCCGGAGTAGGATAAAGATTCCATTTTCCTTCTTTATAATGCGGGTCAAACCCATTTTCTCTTGGTCCTCCACCAGGGAAATGTTTAGTTGTCATCGCAACGCTATCTTTACCTAATGTTTCCCCTTGGAATTCGTCGATAATACGACCAATTGCATCTGCAATAAATTCTGGATCTTCACCAAATGTACCATACGTTCGCTGCCATCTCGGATCTGTGACAACATCGGCCATGTACATATACCCTTTTCTCAAACCAGTTGCATTCCATTCCTTGTGGGCAGTTTTGGCAAATTCACTGATGATGGAAGCATCCCCACCATTTTTAATATCACCCATCGCTGCTGCCGCAAGACCCAATGTGCCTGGCCAAGTGGAAAAGATACCAATTGCATCATTCATTCCAAAGATAGACTCACCATTTTCATTTCTTGAATTGGAAGTAACGATGACTGGAATACCTAACCGTGTTGCCTCTGCTACTTCATTCATCGTATTAATCCATTCCGCTGTTTCACTCGGACTAAAATTATCACGTAAAATGAAATGGCGTAAATGTCTATTTTCGATGGTATGAGTCGTACCATATACTTTGCTAGTGGCAAAGATACTTTCTCCCTTTTCCACAATACCTTCATCTAACACACCATCATGGCTTGTTTTGCTCTTATCTTCCTGATAAAGACCCATCCTGCGCGTGTTAATCAGCATCATACCGATTTTTTCATCAATATTCATTAAAGAAACTAGGTTTTTCGCTCGTTCTTCCGGGCTTAAGCGCCAATCTTCATAAGGATCAAGCTTTCCATTGTCATTTAAATCTTTAAATGTGAAACCATCTTTTTCAATAAGCTGTTTGTTTCTAACTTCCAGTTTTGGTTGTTTGTGTTCCATGCGAGTTCTTCCTCCTATATTTTTATTTAATTGAATATAAGGTTGTTAGAGGGTACTGCGGTATTTTTTAAAGAACATTCTCACCTAATCCCTTACAACATCATGTTATAAAGCTAGTTTCAATAAACTGTTTTCCGATGATACGTAAGCTTCTTCTGTAACATCGATATGGGCATATTCCTCTGTATTTGTGATGACGACTGATGTAGTGATGTCAAACCCAGATTTTTCTATGTTTTTCCTATCGAATTCTAATAATAGATCGCCTTTCTTCACCTGATCCCCTTGCTTGATATGGACGTTGAAGTATTGCCCATTTAGCTTTACGGTATCGATACCTACGTAAATTAAAATTTCTGCACCATTGTTCGAAGTGATTCCAAGTGCATGCTGTGTAGGGAATAGAGTCGTAACTTCACCATCCACAGGGGCATATACTTTCCCTTCTATCGGTTTGATTGCAGCTCCTTTTCCGACTGTATTTGTAGCAAATAACGGTTCATTCACATCAGCTAATGGGATAACATTCCCTTTTAATGGACTGGAAACTGTTTCTGGCTTAATCACCTTTATATTATAGGTATCATCTTTTTTTCCTTGGAAACCAAGTACAAGTGTAAAGGTTAATCCTAACACAAAGGCTGCTCCGGCTCCGACTAAATGCTGACTGATAGGCGAGAAGGCAGGTATGGACAGTACACTTGGAAGAACAAAATCATTCATCACGACACCAAATGATCCATTGATTGCTCCTCCAATTGCCCCGGCCACAACAACATAAACGATCGTTTTTCTGTAACGCAAGAGAATTCCGTAGTAAATTGCTTCGGTTGTACCAGCCAGTGCACCTGGCAGGATCCCGCTTGCAGCAAGTGACTTCAGTTTATTGTCTCTCGTTTTGAAAAATATAGCGATTGCAACTGCGATTTGAGCAAATACAGCTGGTGCTGCCATGCCGATAATTGGGTCAGGACCATTTGCTAGGTTAGCAATCGCAAGTGGAATGATTGTCCAGTGCAATCCTGCAATAGTAAGAAATGTCCATGAACCGCCGAGAACCGCTCCTGCCAATAGTCCACTTTTATCACTAAGAAAAGTTATAATGGCACCAAGGCCTTCTCCGACTAAATTACCAAAAGGCCCAAAGAAAAGCATCGTTAATGGCACCAGGATAGCTAAAGATATAAGCGGATTAATAAACATTTGGATATCTTTATAGATGATTCTTTTTAGGCATTTCTCTAATCCTGCATAAACAAACATTGCAATAAATATAGGAAATACGGTTGATGAATAGTCTGCCAAATTAACAGATAGACCTAAAAAGCTGATGGATTCAACACCCGTGTCAACAAGGTTTACTATCTGGGGAGTTAAAAGAGCTGCTCCAATCGCTCCACCGACATAACCATTTCCTCCTAGTTTTATTGCAATCGTAATACCAAGAAAGACGGGAAGGAAATAAAATATAGAGTTTCCGGCAGCAGACAAGACAATATAGGTACCGCTTTCATTTGAAAGCCAGCCAATTTGACTTAAGACTGATAAGGCTGCTTTTAACAGACCTGCACCAGCAAGTACACCAATAATTGGGGCAAAGCTTCCAGAAATCACTTCGAGAATTTTAGATATCTTCGACTCTTTTTTTGCGACATTATGCTGACTCATTGTAATGTTCCTTTCTTTTTACTTGAATGGAGAAGCAAAGTTTTATTCATGCTATTTTCTAAACTCAATTAATGCGTTTACAAATTTAAATATTATTTTTTTAAAATACACCTACATGAATAGAATTTTATTTTGAATATATCTCTATATTATCTTGAGTTTTTGTTTTCACATAGGATAAAATTAGCGTTAATCGGATAAAAATCACACATTTGACAAATTTCGCATTAAGGTAGGAGATGATAAAGGTGTACTCAACTATTGTATCTACCGCAATAAAGGTTTCACATCTTACGCAATTAAATACATATGTAGTAGATATGAACGGAGATGTGATCTTTCACGATGAAAAATTCTCCATACCTGATTCCATGCCAGGCGCTAAGCAAAAGGATGTCCTGGAGTTCTTTCATAAACTAAAACAAATAAATCAAGTTTATACCTATATTAACCCTTGGGGGCTATGCTATTTAGGTTATTCTTTTTTGGAAGAGGGAAAAGTTAACGGTATCATCATTGGCCCTTATTTTGAAGTAATTCCGGATATGTACAGTTTAGTACTGCAATACAATCTCACCATTCAAGAAAGCGCTGAATTGAGAAGTTTGATTGAAAAGGTAAACGTTGTCACCACTGAGCAAATAAGCAGTTTCGAGGCAGTGCTTCAGCAATTTAACTCGATAATGGGAGCGGAAATAATCCCTGTAGTGATTTATTCAAATGAAAATGGAGAAAGCAAAGATAGGGATGCCAAAGTGGGCGATAAGGCTAATCTGATACAAGAGAGGTACCGTATTGAAAATGATTTTATGCATGCAGTTGAAAAGGGGAATAAAGAAGAGGCTTTAAAACTGATTAATTCAGGTAATACGCTATTCTCTTTTTCCGAGCGGTTTCCCAACCAGCCCCTCCGCCGACTAAAAAATTTAACTATCGTTTTAAATACATTATTGCGTATCGCTGCAGGAAACAGTAATGTCCCGGCGATTTTAATTCATCGTATCTCTGAAAGATTTTCCTATAGGATTGAGAATGGCGAAAATGTCGCAGCTTTACGCCGAATTCAGGATGATATGATTGGAGAATACAGTGATTTAGTAAAGTCAAATTCTCTACAACATTATTCCCAGATGATACAAAAGGTAATCGAGCACTTAATGAGCTATTATGATCAGCAAATTGATAAAAACGAATTAGCTACAATATTTCACACGCATCCAGGAAATTTATCAAGAAAATTTAAAAAAGAAACGGGCGTGACTATTACAGAATATCAACAAAACCTTAGAATTAACCAAGCGATACATTTATTAAAAACAGAAAACCTGCCCGTTGATGAAATTGCATGGATTGTTGGGTATAGGGACCCCTCTTACTTTGGAAGAGTTTTTAAAAAAGCAACGGGTTATTCTCCTACTGCGTATAGGGAGAATGGTTTTTGATAATGAGGAAACTTCTGGATTGTGACTAGAATACTATAATGAAAAAACCCCTGAAACGTTGATAAAACAACATTTCAAGGGTTTTATTTGCATTATAATGCGAGAATCTACTATTAACGAGAGTAGTACTCAACGATAAACGCTTCGTTAATTTCAGCAGATAACTCAGAACGCTCAGGTAATCGAGTGAACGTACCTTCTAATTTTTCAGCGTCAAAAGTTACGAAGTCTGGTACGAAGTTGTTTACTTCGATTGCTTCTTTAATGATATCTAGGTTGCGAGATTTTTCGCGAACAGAAATAGTTTGACCTGGTTTTACGCGGTAAGATGGGATATCTACACGAGCGCCATCTACTTCGATGTGACCATGGTTAACTAATTGACGTGCTTGACGACGAGTACGAGCAAGTCCTAAACGGTAAACAAGGCTGTCTAAACGAGACTCTAATAAGAACATGAAGTTCTCACCATGAATACCAGGCATTTTACCTGCGATATCAAATGTGCGACGGAATTGACGCTCATTTACACCGTACATATGACGTAATTTTTGCTTTTCTTGTAATTGTAAACCATACTCAGAAAGCTTTTTACGTTGGTTTGGACCGTGCTGTCCTGGTGCATAAGGACGCTTTTCTAATTCTTTACCTGTACCACTTAATGAAATGCCTAAACGGCGAGACAGTTTCCAACTTGGACCTGTATAACGAGCCATGAATGACTCCTCCTTTTATGTTATTATTTTGGTAAAATAATAACCGTTGTGAATATCTCTACCTAGTCATTATATTTTCATGTATCCTCGCTCTGCAGCAAAGAGTTACACGATACACCTTCGAGTTGCGCTCGAGGAACATAATGAAACTACATAGTCTCCACAATAGGCTGCTATATTTTACACAAAGGCTATTGTATAAAATTTTTATAGTAATGTCAAGTTGAAGTGAAAAACAAAGGTTTGTAATTCTACTAGAAATTGATAAAATAAATTAATAATAAAAAATAATAGGTGGTTATTATGAAAGAATCTAGAAAAGAAAGAATGGTGCGGTTTGGAATATTAGCCGTTGTAATTTCCTTTACTATATATTTATTTACTGTTCAATTTAGTATGTTTCAGCAAGCATCTCCAACCGAGGATAATGCTACAGACATCCCTTTTTTAGTAGAGGTCCTTCAAGAAAAGGATGAAAATCATGCTAATCCAATCATATCAATGGTAAGAGAAGCTGAAAACAAACCTGTTCTCATTTCTTATGAAATAAAAATCGAAAACAATTTCCAATTTTCTACTATAAATGCGATAGAATTACAAGAAAATCCAACTCGTCTATTAGCAGATGAATCGGAAGGGGTTTGGTTAGGAATGGATGACGACTGGACATTGTTTACGGAAGAACTAGAAATCGTTACAAACTCTAAAAATGTACCCGAGCAAAAGGAACAAAATTATGAAATGGTAGTGGAAGAAACGGAAAGCTACTATTTAATGAAAATAATGAAAGACGGAGAACTTCTTTTTCAGAAAAACTTTCAAGAACAACCACTATCTATAAAACGTTTATCGATTACGGAAGATTTATGGTTAGTTATTTTCAATAATGATGTCACAGTACTATTTTCATAGATATATAGTAAAATTTAACAAGAAAGTTTATAATATAGGCATAAACTACTAAAAGGTGAATGTAATGGATATTGGTCAAAAGATGATGTCTACTATTAAAACTGAAATTTACGACTATTTGATTGTAGAGAAAAGTTTTTCCGAAAACAAACTGTTGTATTTTTTAGAAAAATTACTTCAAAAAGAATTAAATGCACAATTAGTTACATTTAAATTAAAGGATGAAGAGAATTTTAATAACGAAAGATTATTTAAGAGTGAGAAAGAAAAGCTTATACTATCTTTAAGAGAAGATGAGACAGTAATAGGTACTGTTCATATTTACTTTTATGAAAAAATGAAATTCACTCACTCATTTTTACATGAGTTGTCAGCGGAACTATTTAAACTGTTAACTAAAATAAACTCAAGCGATTTTTCTACTCGAAGTGAAAAAAGATACGAGCAATTATATTCAGTTACTTCACTTTTTCACTCCTCCATGGAAGTGGAAACAGTGTTAAACGAAATTTTCAAAACTTTAAGAGAAATATACGAAGATTTTTCTTACTATTTATTATTGACATCGGATTATGAGAATCTTCAACATTTACCTGTGAAAAATCTAGAAATGGACACAACGAATGAAACAGCATGGCAAGCTTATGTTTCAGGTGAAGTTCAAACAGTAGACTCTATTTCAGAACGTAGATCGTTAGTGTATATTCCTTTAAAAGGAAAACAAGGAGTTTACGGTGTATTACAAATTATTAGCCTAGACTCGATGATTTTTCCGAAAGAGGAATTAAAGTTTTTAGTATTACTTGCAAATACGGCTGGAACAGCTTTTGAGAATGCCCAATTATATCAGCAATCAAGACAACTAATATCCGATTTAAAATTAATCAATGAAACGTCACATCAATTAAATACGAATTTACGTTTAAATGAAGTAACAACATATATGAGAGAAAATATTATTAATTCGTTTCAAGCGAAGGAAGTAGGTTTTTGTACTTTCCAAAGAGCAAATGAAGAAATTGAAATACTGGAAGGTTCAACAGACTTTTTTAAACACAGTTTGTCCAGTTCGTTTAAACATTATATAAGAAAGTATACTTTGCGTACGATGGAACCTTTATTTGTTGGAGATCTTCGTACTTTTGATGAATTCGATGATATTCAGTTTTGTTCCTGTATGTTAATACCGATGGATTTAACAAACGGGAAGATAGGAGCGTGTGTCGTCGTTCATCCATTGCCTTATTTCTTTACGTTTGATCAATTTAAATTACTACAATCTTTAATTCACCACTCAACACTCGCATTTAGTAATTCTATTTTAAGAGAAGAATTAGAAAAGTACGTCATAACAGACTACTTAACAAAACTTTACTCGAGAAAATATTTAGATGATAAAATTAAGCTGTCGATGAAACACGATTCATTCGGAACCTTTATTTTATTAGATATTGATGATTTTAAATTAGTGAATGATCAGTACGGTCACCAAATTGGGGACGAAATATTAATTCAAGTAGGTTCTGTTATAAAAGATAATTTAAGAGATACGGATATTGGAGCAAGGTGGGGAGGAGAAGAACTAGCTATTTATTTACCAAAAATAGATTTATCGCTAGGTTTACAAATTGCAGACCGTATTAAAAAACGAGTTAGTGAGCATACATCACCGTCTGTAACCGTATCATGTGGTGTGTCGTTCTGGCAAAAAGAAAAGAACGACAGTGCGAAGGAATTATTTTTACGAGCCGATACAGCTTTATACAAGGCGAAGGGGCAAGGTAAAAACAAAGTATCTGCCGGTTGAGTAATAGAAACAAAAATAAATTTTGAGCAGTAAAACTTCCTACAAAAGTTTTACAGCTCTTATTTATTTCATAAAAGAAAACGCTTTCATTATTGATTCAAATGGAATATGCTATAAAGAGAGGGGATAGGAGGGTTATATATGAAAAAAGAGCAAAAGTTTGAAACGAAAATAATTCATGACGGATATAGTAGTAAAGATTTTCATGGAAGTTTAGTACCGCCTATTTATCAAACATCAACTTTTTCATTTGAAACGGCAGAACAAGGGGAACGTCGATTTCGAGGAGAAGAGGATGGATATATTTATACAAGACTAGGTAATCCTACCGTAAAAATGTTAGAAGACAGAATTGCTTCTTTAGAAAATGCAGAGGCTGGTCTTGCATTCGGTTCAGGAATGGCGGCTGTGTCTGCAGTCTTAATTAGTTTAACAAAAAGTAATGATCACATTTTATGCTCACAAGGGGTTTACGGTTGTACTTTTGGTTTATTGCAAATGATGCAAGAAAAGTATGGAATATCTCATAGTTTTTCCATGATGCAAACCAGGGAACAAATAGAAGAGGCAATTAAACCGGAAACAGCTTGTATATATGTGGAAACCCCGATAAATCCTACGATGTTGCTAATTGATTTGCAACTAGTTGTTGAAATTGCGAAAGAAAGAAATATACCTGTCGTTGTTGATAATACGTTTAGCTCACCGTATCTTCAAAATCCTATCGACTTTGGTTGTGATATTGTCGTTCATAGTGCGACAAAATATATTGGAGGACATGGAGATGTTATTGCTGGTTTAATCGTTGGAAAAGCAGACACAATTAAAAATATAGCTATGACAACTTTAAAAGATATTGGTGGTGTGTTGTCACCGTTTGATGCGTGGCTCTTAATTAGAGGATTAAAAACATTACCTGTTCGAATGGATCGCCATTGTGATAATGCTGAAAAAATAGTGGACGAATTAAAGAAGCATTCAAAAATAGAATCAATTTATTACCCAGGAGATGAAGAAAGCCCTGCTTTTGATGTGATGAAAAAGCAAATGAGAAGGGGTGGTGGACTCATTTCATTTAAAATTAAAGGTAATAAAGAGGAAGCTCAAAAATTACTAAACGAGTTACAATTAATAAAAATAGCAGTTAGTTTAGGCGATGCGGAAACGTTAATACAGCACCCAGCGACAATGACTCATGCAGTTGTACCAAAAGAGAGTCGAGAGCAAATGGGTATAACCGATAATTTAATTCGATTATCTGTTGGTTTAGAATCTTGGGAAGATATATGGAATGACTTAAATCAAGCATTAAATCAAATATAACGAGAACGGCGCCTTTTATACAAAGGCGCCAAATTCTTATTTAATTTCTGCAAGAATTACTTCTACAAATTTTTCTAAATACAGCTGATCTACTTTATCAAATCTGCCTTTAATTGGACTATCAATGTCTAATACTCCGATTACTTTTCCGTTTTTTACCATAGGTACTACTATTTCAGACTGACTAGCAGCGTCACAAGCAATGTGGCCAGGGAATTGATGAACATCCTCTACTAATTGTGTCTCTTTTGTAGATGCAGCCGTACCACAAACTCCTCTTCCGAACGGGATCCGTACACATGCAGGTAAACCGTTAAAAGGTCCTAACACAAGCATGTTTTCTTCATCCGTTAAATAAAACCCGACCCAATTTATTTCTTTTAAAAACACATTTAGTAAAGCAGAGGCATTTGCTAGATTAGCAATCATATTTGGTTCGTCAGCAATCAATGCTTTTAATTGTTTTATAACTAATTCGTAATTTTCTTCACGCGTACCATTGTAATGTTCGACTTGAAACATCATAATCCCCTCACTTTTTTAATAGAAAATAAAGAAAAACATCAAATTATCAAGAAAACAGATAAACTTTGTCGACATTTATTAAAAGGATAAACGGAACTCTCATAGAAATCAACTAATAGAACTGAAAACTATTAAAGTAGAAAGGAGAATTGTATGGAAAATATAACGAAGCAAAAAATTATCGATTCTGCGATTACGTTATTTAATACAAAAGGGTATTCAGGAACGTCCGTTAGAGAAATATCAAAAATGGCAAAAACAAATGTCTCCAATATCTCCTATTACTTTATGAATAAAGCGGGACTTCAAGAATATTTAATTACTTCATTTTTTGATAGTTATTTAAATGTTTTAGAGGAAGGTTACCAACAATTAAAAACGATGGCTCCGAAAGAATGTATGGTGATGACGGTTAAGCTACTCATGCAATATCATAAAGAACATCGACATTTAGCACGATTCGTTTATCGAGAAATTACGTTAGACACTGTCTTAGTAAGAGAAGTAATGTCTACGTATTTAACGAAAGAAAAATTTTATTGGAAGGCATTTTTAGAGGAAGGAAAAAGACAGAAGGAATTGCAAGCAATTTCTATTCCGATGACGATTGTCCATTTGAAAAGTATGATAAGTATGCCTTTTTTACAAGCGCAATATTTAGCTGAAGTATGGCATTATATGCCTTACGAACAGAATGCGATGGAGCAATATAATAAAATGATAATAGAATGGCTAGAGCAATCTGTATTTGCATCACCATCCTATCATCAGCCATTAGCACTTTAGTTTTCTATAAGTAAGTTAGAATTAATAAATTCATACCCTTGCATCAAATCCTTAGCACTATGGGCGTCAGACCCATATATGAGAGGGATTTTTCTTTTTGCAGCTTCTGTTGCAATGCTAAGTGGTGGATACGTTTCACCGCATAACGGTTTAACGATACCAGCTCCATTATAATCAAGTGAGTACTTTTTCTGTACAATTAAATCTAATATTGTATTCGAGTAGCTCGATAACTCAAAAGGAGCTGGATACTTCTTTTTAAACTTTTCAACAAGTGTTATATGTCCAATCCTAGTAGGTTTATAAGGGCCTAAATCAGAAAGAATGGATTTTTTTAACGTATCAAAATACTTATCATAAACAAAACGAATATTTCCATATTGTTGAATGATAGTGTGAAAGTTATCTTCACTATAATCTATACAATAATAGTTATTTTCTTTTTTTATAAAATGAACAGATAATATACTATCATCGAGCAATAGCCCATATTCATCTAAAAAAGCTCGTGTTTCATGTTCGAATCCCTCGATATAATCAATTTCTAATCCGACGTTAACCTTTATATCACGTTTATATTTTTCCTTTATCAGTTGGACATCTTTTAAATATTGTGGTAAATCACTCCAACTCATGGCGCTATCTTTTAAAGGAGTAGGGTCTATGAAGCCTTGTGGTAATGGAGCATGTTCAGTAAAAGAAATTTCTCTAAGATTGTGTTTCTTTGCATTATGAACATAAGCTTCTAACGTATCAGTCGACCCGTGCGGACAGTATGGAGAATGGACGTGTTGATCTCTCATTTATATAAAACCCCCTAATCAGCAATTTAATGTAAAAAAATTAAAATAATTGCTCAAAAATTGTCGTTTACATGGTATCATAATTACAATGAATACATATAAGATATAGACTTTGTTTACATATAAATTAGTTTAATATAAATCTATCGTTTTTTGAATGAGGATTAGTAGGTAAAAGGGGACTAAGTATGGAAATAATCATTGGTATTTTAACTATCGCAATCATCTTTGTTACATTCAGTTATTTTTCCAGAAAAAAGATATACAAAGAGATAGACCGGCTAGAAGAGTGGAAAATGGATATTACAAATAAACCGGTTACAGAAGAGTTATCACGTGTAAAACATTTAAACATGACTGGTCAAACAGAAGAGCTTTTCGAAAACTGGAGAAATAAATGGGATGATATTTTAACAAGACAGCTCCCTGATATTGAAGAATTACTATTTGATACAGAAGAATGTACGGATAAATATAAATTCAAAAGAGCAAACCAAACATTACATTTTATTGATGAGAAACTAGAAGAAATAGAAGAGCAAATAAAACAAATTTATTCAGAGCTACAAGAATTAATTGGAAGCCAAACAAAAAGTGTCGAAAAGTTTGCTATTATGGATGAAAAGTATAAAGAATTTAAAAAACAACTGTTAACACAACGCCATCAATACGGCTTATCGATCCAAACTTTAGAAAAAGAGTTAGAATCCCTTGTTGAGAAGTTTCAAGCTTATGAAGAAGCTACAGAAAATGGGAACTATTTAGAGGCGAGAGATATTGTTGCGAGGCTAGAAGAGGACTTTACAGAAATACAATATAAAATCGAGGAAATTCCTAACTTACTCATTGATTGTCAGTCAGTGATACCTAGTCAACTAGCAGAAATTCAAAGTGGTTCAGAAGAAATGCTAGGGGAAGGTTATGTACTAGACCATCTAGAACTAGATAAGGGAGTTAGCGGTCTGGAAGAGAAAGTAAAAGAATTGCTAACTCTATTAAAAGAAGCAAAAGTAAAAGAAGTGACTGAAGTTATAACAGGAGTTAAAGAAGAGCTAGAAGGATTGTATGACAAAATGGAGCAAGAAGTGCTAGCTAAACATTTTATCATGAAGGAAATGGAACCTACAAAAGAAGAGCTTGACATCCTTATGAATGAAGCGGCAGCGACAAAAGAGGAGACAGAAGTTGTTCAAGAAAGCTATCAATTACAAGATGAAGACATTGCAACTCAAAAAAGTCTAGACAAAAGTATTCAAACTCTTTACGATCGTTACGTTACATTAACAAACCAGCTTGATGAACAATCACTAGCATATACAATTTTAAAAGAAGAGCTTGAAGATATATTAGAGCAGATTATTTCGTTAAAGGAATTGTCTAGCCAACATACAACAAAGCTACAAGCTTTAAGAAAAGATGAATTAATAGCTAGAGATCAATTGTACCAACTTAGGAAGCTACTTCTAAACGCGAAACGATCAATTGAGAAAAGTAACATTCCTGGATTACCACAGCAATATGTAGAGCAGCTTACAACTTCACATTTGCAACTAAAAGCAGTAAGTGAACAATTAGAAGCGAAACCTTTAAACATGGTTGCGGTGAATCTTGTATTACGTGAAGCGGTAGAAATGATTGAAAGTTGTTCCGTAAGTATAAATGAGTTGTTGGAACAGGCCGCATTATCAGAGAAGTTAATTCAATACGGTAATAGATATAGAAGTAAAAATTTAGAAGTGCATACAAAATTGTTAGATGCAGAGCAACATTTCCGAAATTATGAGTATGCTAACGCTTTAGAAATTGCTGGTACAACATTGGAAAAAGTAGAACCTGGAATTTTAAGAAGTTTAGATGCTGTGGAACCGGAAAGTAAGAACGAATAAAAACGACTAATGAAAAAACTCTATTGGGCAAAAAGCCTAATAGAGTTTTTTTCTAGACAAAATATAACCAATTAATGCTCCAATTATAGCAGGAAAGAGCCAGCCGACTCCTTCTTCAAATAAAGGTAAGAAGGATAGGATTGCATTTATGGTAGGAAGATGAATTCCCGCAGTAGTTAGACCGTCAACAATACTTATGCAAGCAGTAAAGATCAGCGAAAAAATATAAACAGTAGATGGGTTATTTAAACGTAAAAATGACAAAACAATTAAAACAATTGCTAGCGGATAAATAGTAATGAGAACTGGCAATGAAATAGAAATAAGTAAATCAAGACCAACGTTGGCCACAGCCATACTAAAAAGACTAAAGATCGCTACGAATGCTTTATAGGAAATGGTTGGGAACGTTTTTTCGAAAAATTTACTACATGCAGAAATTAATCCTACAGAAGTAGTTAAGCACGCAAAAGTAATCGCTAATCCTAAAATGAGAGCACCGAATGAACCAAATAAATAATTAGCGGAACGAGATAAAATAACGCCACCGTTAGAAGCTTCTCCTATCGCTTGTAAACTTGTTGCCCCAAGGAAAGCGAGTGAAGCGTATACGATTGTTAAACCTATAGCTGCAATAATTCCAGCTTTCATACATAGAGTGGCAATCGTTTTTTTATCAGTAATTCCTCGGTCCCGAATGGAAGAAATAATAACAATTCCGAACACAAGTGCAGCAATAGTATCCATTGTTAAATAACCTTCAATAAAGCCTGTGAAAAATGGATTAGTTGCATACGTTTCAGTTGGTGTACCAATCGTTCCCATCGGAGTTAAAATACTTTTAAATACAAGGATTCCTATGACAACTAATAATATCGGGGTTAATATTTTTCCGATGCGACTTACTAATTTTGTTGGATTTAAAGCTAAATAATAAGAAATACTAAAAAAGATTAGTGTATATATTAATAATGCAAGGGCATTATTTCCATCAGGTAAAAAAGGAACTGCACCAATTTCAAATGCGACTGTGCCAGTTCGTGGTATTCCAAAAAATGGCCCAATAGCTAAGTACATAATCATTGTGAAAATGATGCCAAAAGTAGGGTTTACCCGATTGGCAAGAACTTGTAAGTCCCCTCCAGAAAATGCAATCGCTAGTACCCCTAATAAAGGTAATCCCACACCTGTAATTAAAAAACCAATAACTGCAATCCAAATATTTGTTCCAGCAGACTGACCTAATAGAGGTGGGAATATCAAATTACCTGCTCCTAAAAATAATGCAAAGAGCATGAGGCCAAGGATAAAAACATCCTTTTTCGAAAATTGATTATTGCTCATCGTTGTCCCCCTAAGATGTATAATAAAATGTATCCGTTTACATATTACCATAGAAGTGAAGAAATTTGTCGAAAAATTATTCTTTTTCTTTTAATTAGTATGTAATCTTTGTATTATTATTTAATACTTAAGAAAAGGATTATTCTTTCTAAACACTAATGAATCTTTTCTTTCATCATTAGTGTAAATATGTTAGTATTAATAGTTGCGAAAAAGCTTGAAAACTGGGGGTTTTGCATTGATATATTTAGATAATAGTGCAACAACAAAACCTTATGAAGAAGTACTTCAATCATATATAAAAGTAGCAGATGATTACTTTAGTAACCCTTCCTCTCTACATCGCTTCGGAGGAGATGCTGAAAAATTGTTACAGCAAGCTAGAGAATCAGTTGCGAAACTGTTAAATGTTCATTCTAAAGAGATTATTTTTACGTCCGGTGGTACCGAAGGAAATAATATCGCCATTAAAGGTACAGCCTTAAGAAATGAGCAACGTGGTAGACACATTGTTACAACAGAAATTGAGCATCCATCTGTAAGTGAAGCGTGCCAGCAGCTAGAACAATTAGGATTTGAAATTACGTATTTACCTGTGACAGAAGATGGACTTGTTTCGCTTGATGTGTTAAAAGAAAGTTTGCGTCCCGACACGATTTTAGTTTCTATTATTCATGTGAATAATGAAACTGGAGTAGTTCAACCTGTTGAAGAAATAGGTAAAATAATAAAAGCACATTCCTCGGCTATATACCATGTCGACCATGTACAAGGGATTACGAAAGTACCGCTGAATTTTAAAAATAGTTATATTGATTTGTGTACAATGTCTGCACATAAGTTCCACGGCTTAAAAGGAAATGGGATTTTATATATAAAACAAGGCACTAAACTATCACCTTTGTTTGGCGGGGGGAATCAAGAATTAACGTTACGATCAGGCACTGAAAATGTAGCAGGTATCGTTTCAATGGCTAAAGCATTAAGGTTGTCACTTGAAAAGTTTAAACTTGAAAGTAATAAGTTAATGGAAATAAAAACATATTTAATAAACAATTTGCTAACTGTTCCAGATGTTATTGTAAATACACCTACAAAATCAGCACCGCATATTGTGAACTTCTCTGTTCCAGGCATTAAAGCAGAAGTGCTAATTCATTCGTTAGGAAAAGAAAATATTTTTGTTTCTACAACATCAGCCTGTTCATCAAAAAGAAAGGCCCCTAGTAAAACATTAATTGCGATGGGAAAGCCAAAGGAAGAGGCAGAAACAGCATTACGGGTTAGCTTATCTTACAGCAATACAATGGAAGAAGCGAAGCTGTTTTTAGAAGTTTTAACGAAATCAATCAAACAAATTCAACAAGTAACGAGGTTATAACATGACATATGATCACATTTTGATTCGCTTTGGTGAGTTATCAACAAAAGGGAGAAATAGAAATTTATTTATAAGAACATTAAGTAGCCATATAAAGCAAGCTTTAAAAGAATTCCCGAGTATACAATTACAAAAAACTCGTGATCGTATTTTTATCGTATTAAATGGCGAACCACATGACGCTATAATAGAAAAAGTTAAAAAAATATTTGGGATACAATCTTTTAGTATAGCGATGAAGGTGAAAACCGATGTACAAGCTATGAAGGATGGTGCACTAGCTGCTATAAAAGATATGGATTATGAAGGGAAAACTTTTAAAGTCTCTGTAAAACGTTCTTATAAACAATTTGAATTAGAAACAAATGAGTTAAACTATGCAATTGGTTCACATGTGTTAGTCAATACAGATAATTTAACGGTTGATGTGAAAAATCCAGATATTAATATGAGGGTTGAAGTAAGACAAGACGCTACTTATATTACGAGCAAAGATATCCCTGGAGCAGGCGGACTTCCTGTTGGTACTAGTGGTAGAGGAATGCTAATGTTATCAGGTGGAATTGATAGTCCGGTAGCAGGATACTTTGCGATGAAGCGTGGAGTAGAACTACATGCAGTTCACTTCTTTAGTCCACCATATACTAGTGAGCGGGCGAAACAAAAAGTAATTGATTTGGTTAAAAAGTTAACACAATACGGTTCCACTATTAAGTTGCATATTGTTCCATTTACTGAAATACAAGTTGCCATTCAGAAACAAGTTCCAAGTAATTATACGATGACTTCGACTCGACGTTTTATGTTAAAAATTACCGATGAACTAAGAAGAAAAGAGCAAGGTTTAGCAATTATTACAGGTGAAAGTTTAGGGCAAGTTGCAAGTCAAACGTTAGAGAGTATGTTTGCTATTAATGATGTCACATCCACGCCGATAATCAGACCGTTAATTACGATGGATAAAACAGAAATTACTGCAATTGCTCGCAAAATAGATACGTATGACATTTCTAAACGCCCATTTGAGGATTGCTGTACTATTTTTACACCTGCAGCACCAAAAACAAAACCAAAATTAGAGAAAGTTTCGTATTATGAAAGCTTCTTTGAAAACATGGAACAGTACATTCAAGAAGCTGTTGCGAAAACCGAGACGATAACAATTACATCAGATTCGTTGGAAGCGGACGATGCCTTGTCAGACTTGTTTTAATTCACGTTCATGAATTTTAAGTAAAAATTGTAATCAATTACCACTGAATTGTTGGAATGATGCCATGTGTTTTTACACATTCTATACTCACAAGGAGGTGATAACACATGGCAAACAACAACAATTCAAACCAATTATTAGTTCCTGGTGTACAACAAGCTCTTGACCAAATGAAATACGAAATCGCTTCTGAATTCGGTGTTCAACTTGGTCCTGATGCAACTTCTCGCGCTAACGGTTCTGTTGGTGGAGAAATTACAAAACGTTTAGTTCAAATGGCTGAACAACAATTAGGCGGAAGTTCATTCTAATAATAATGGCTATAAGGTGGGGGAAACCCCACCTTTCGTTTCGCTCAAAAATATTTATTAAATGGGGGAACTTTAGAATGAAAGAGCAAAATCAAGTTCATAAGCAACAGCAAAAACAAGGAAGAAAACGTAGAAACGAACCGAAACACGCTAAAATATCTAATGAACAAAAAGGATAATGAATAATCCCTTACCATCACTGCATGTGTGAAAGGTAAGGGGTTTTTTGTTGAGATTTAGTAGAAAAAGGGAAGCGATAATTGATAAAATAAAAAATAAGGCGAATCGAAAAGGTAATGAAAAGGGAGATGGCTATGGGAACTATTTGGTACGGTGGTAAAATTTACACAATGTTAAATGAAGGGGAAACAGTGGAGGCGTTATATGTTGAAAATGGCTTTGTTAAAGATGTTGGTAGTTATAACAATTTAATAAAAAAGTATTCAAGTACAATTGATGAAAAGATAAATCTTCAAGGAGAAGTAATGTTTCCAGGGTTCACAGATAGCCATATGCATTTAATTGGCCATGGTGAAAAATTATTACGATTAGATTTATCGACATTTTTATCGCCAGAAGAACTGTTGAGCGCTTTAAAATATAAAGTGCAAAAAACCTCTCCAAATGATTGGGTATTTGGGGAAGGTTGGAATGAAAACAATTTTACAAATAGAAAAATATTTAATCGAGGCGAGTTGGATGAAATTGCTCCAATAAATCCCATGGTTTTATCAAGAATTTGTCGTCATGCAATATTAGTTAACAGCAAGGCTTTATCGTTAGCGAATATTACAAAAGATACACCAAATCCAGAAGGTGGAGTTATTGTGAAAGATGGAAATGGAGAGCCTACTGGATTATTACTAGATCAAGCGCAAGAATTAGTTAAAAATATAATTCCAAAATCAACCCAAACATATTTATATAAAGCTTTACAAACATCCATTAAAGATTGCTTAAGTAAAGGATTAGTTGGCAGTCATAGTGAGGACTTAGCCTATTATGGGAGCTTTCACGATACATATGAAACGTTTAAACAAGTCATCGAACAAGATGGCCTACATTATCGAGTAAACTTATTAGTCCATCATGAGGTTGTCGATGATATGCAGCAAGAAGGTTATCGATATAAAGAAAGCACTGCTTTTATAACGTTTGGTGCAATGAAAATCTTTGCAGATGGAGCATTAGGTGGCAGAACGGCATTATTGAGTGAACCATATAAGGATGCACCTAAAAGTAGCGGTGTTGCAATCCATTCGAAAGAAGATTTATTTCGTCTAGTAGAAAAGGCAAGAAATTATCATATGCCTATCGCAATTCATACAATTGGCGACTTAGCCTTTGAATATGCGTTAGATGCTATAAGTATGTTTCCTGCGCCTGTTGGTGAAAAGGACCGTTTAATACACGCCCAAATTTTAAGGAAAGAGTTAATTAAACGTGCAAAGTTATTACCAGTTATTTTAGACATTCAACCGAGATTTGTCGCTTCGGATTTTCCTTGGATCTTGGAGAGGCTTGGAGAAGAAAGAATGGAATATAGCTATGCATGGAAAACATTACTACAAGAAGGTTTTATATGTGCTGGTGGTTCAGATGCGCCAATTGAACCTGTCGATCCACTTTTAGGTATATATGCAGCGGTTAGTAGAAAAGCAGAAAATGATCCAACTGGGAAAGTGTATGGGGAACATGAGAAGTTAACGATGTTTGAAGCAATTAGTTTGTTTACAAAAGGAAGCGCTCAAGCTGTTGGAAACGAAAAAGTACAAGGTTTTATTGCCCCAGGTTATTATGCGGATTTTACAGTGTTAGAGGATGACCTTTTTAAAGTAGAGGAGGATCAAATTCCTCACGTGAAAGTGAAAAGAACGGTAGTAAATGGTGAAGTGATGTATGAAGCATAAAAAGGAGCAATTTGCTCCTTTTTGTACTTGTTTTATGGAGAGTTACCGGTAAAGTAATCATGAGTATAATCTGCTTACGTGCAAAAACCTACTTGCATCAATGCCTACTAAATTCTATAAAAATGTTCTTCTAACTTTTTCCCAGAAAGAATTGTCTTTTAATTTAACTGTTTTTATTTTTGTATCACTTAATGAGATTTCTAACTTTTGTACGTTTCTAATTCCTAATGCTTCATTATCTAAGCCGATGACCGGGTAATCGTTTCCATCTTGAACTACTTCCAGTGTTAATTTTCGCTCACCAGATAGGATGAATGGAGAGCCGAGAGTTCGATAGTGGTTGTTATTTAATGATGCAAGCTCACTTACTTGTATACTAGATAGCATAGGATCGACGACAGCACCACGAACTGATTTATTGTAGGCAGTGCTTCCGGTAGGAGTGGATACAATCATACCGTCGCCGCGGAAAGTTTCAAAGTGCAAGTCATCTATAAAAACTTCTACAACAAAAGTTTTAATAATACCAGACCGTACAGTACATTCATTCAAACATTGAAACTTTGTATTACCATCAATCGTAACATTAATAAAAGGATATCTTCTAACTTCAATTTGTTCACTTGTAATTGCTTCTACTATTTTTTCAGTATCATCAATATGGAAATCACAATAAAAGCTTAAAGTTTCTCCTGTGGCAATACCAGCATATAAACAGTCATCTTTAAATCCTGTTTTATGTACTGCTTGGAGGAAGGTTCCGTCTCCTCCTATTGCAACGATAATATTCGCTTTACGATAATCGTTTACGATTGTAAAATCATATTGTTTGGCAAGTTGAAAGATAGATTGGACCTTTTGTTCATACTTTTCTTCTGGTTTATAAAAAAAGTAAACGTTGCGGCGATTTGGCATGTGAATTACCTCCTATTTTTAAACTTATCTTAACTTTAACATAGATGTTATTACCAATTTTGCGAACTTTTTAGTACAATTTTATAATGTGGGTTTATTTGTTTCTTTATGAAAAAAATCAAAAATAAAAGGGGAGGAACGTAAAATGAGTGGAAAACGATGGTTAGCTTTAGGAATTGCAGGATTATTATTTTTTGTATCCATTATTACATCTATGGCAACTTCGAAATCAGAAGGGCTTAGTAATGCGTTAGCTACTGATTTATTTAATACAGAAGAAGTATTTATGGAAAAGGTGTTAGAAAACGGTAATATTAATCGTAAAGTGTTAGTAATGGAACTAAATGGGGTGATACAGGATACTGGAGAATCCTTATTTATGACGTCTGGTTATCAACATCGAAAATTTCTTAAAATGTTAGATCAAGCGAAAGAAGATGATGGAGTAAAAGGTATTATATTAAAAGTAAATACTCCTGGTGGTGGAGTTTATGAGAGTGCTGAAATACATAGGAAATTAGTAGAAATAAAAGAGGAAACAGATAAACCGATATATATTTCGATGGGATCAATGGCTGCTTCAGGAGGGTACTATATATCTGCGCCAGCAGACAAAATTTTTGCAACGCCGGAAACATTAACAGGTTCAATTGGTGTTATTATGCAAGGGATAAACTTTGGAGAGCTTGCAGAGAGATATGGAGTAAAATTTGAAACGATAAAAAGTGGTGAATATAAAGATATTTTATCGCAAACGCGTGATATGACCGAAAGTGAACGGAGCATATTACAAGATATGGTAGATTCCATGTATAGTCGATTCGTTGATGTTATTGTAGACGGAAGAAATATGAGTGAAGCAGAAGTGCGCCAAGTAGCAGATGGACGAATTTATGATGGTGTTCAAGCAAAAGATATAAATTTAGTTGATGAATTAGGGTACTATGACGATGTTCTTGATGCTTTAAAAGATGATTATAAGCTAGGTAATGTCCAAGTTGTCCAATATCAAGAAAATATCGGCTTAGGTTCATTATTTCTAATGAAAACAAGTTCTTTATTCCAGCAAAATGCCGAAATGCAGTTGCTGTCAACACTATTTTCTCAACCTAATGCACCAAGGTTGATGTATTTGTATGCAGAGTAGGAGGGGAATATAGTGAGTGAATTTCAAAAAATAAATGATGACGAAAAGAATGTGCTATTAGAAGAAGAACGACAATTAAATGACGAGAAAAAGGACTTTAGATATGCTGGCTTTTGGATGAGGTTTTGGGCATACAGTTTCGATCTTATCATTATTGCAAGTATCGGTAGAATTATTATTCATCCTATTTTTCAAATGTTAGACATTTCTACTTCAAGTAGTTTTATGTTCTCTCCTTCTTCAATTGCAACAGCGATTATTTGGTATGGATATTTTATCGTTATGACGAAAGTATGGAGTCAAACTCTTGGTAAAATGATATTTGGCCTAAAAGTAATTCCGTTAAAACAAAGTAATTTAAGTTGGGTGTCCGTGTTATTTCGTGAAGGAGTAGGAAGATTTATTATTACGTTCAATTTTTTCACTACTCTTCTATATGCCGTTGTAGCTTTTACCGGGAAAAAACAAGGAATACATGATTTTATTGGCGAAACAACAGTCATACATGAAAGATAAAAGTATAAACCTGCTTCTTTACAGAAGTAGGTTTATTTTTGTTTAACAGGGAAATAATGGACAATGGAAGGGGTGTGTCTTTTATGTGGTGGTGGATTGTTATAGTCCTATTCGTCATACTTATCCTATTTATTTTTTTATTAACCATAACGAAAATAACCGTTAACATATTTTTTCAACACGAACAAGATAATGACCAATTAACGATAAAATTTAGAGCGCTTTTTGGCCTAATACGATATACAGTAGATGTCCCCCTAGTTAAGTTAGAGAAGGATACTGGTTCTGTCGTAGTTCAAGAAAAAACAAAAATGGGAGATGCTCAGCAAAAAAGTAAAGAAAAGAGCTTTTCTCCAAAAGAAATATGGCAAAGTATTGAGGATACGTATCAACTTGTTCGTCATGTTGTTGGAATGCATGAAATAATTAGAAGGTTTATGGCAAAAATAGAAGTAAAGCATTTTGAATGGCATACCAATATTGGGGTTGGAGATGCAGCTTATACAGGTATGTTAGTTGGAACTATTTGGAGTGTTAAAGGTGGCGTAGTGGGCATTATTGGCAACAAGATGATATTACAAACTACTCCGATAATTACGGTAACACCTTATTTCCAACAATTTACTTCTCAAACATTATTAAAGGGTATGATTCGGTTTCGTGTAGGGAATGCTATACTGGCAGGCATAAGAATCGTAAAATACTGGAAGGGCGGCATGCCGAACTTTAAAACACGTCCTTTATCAAAGCTTTCTAAGAAAGAAGAACAACAAACAATGTAAATTAAAGGAGGATCAACATGTCTGAACATCCAATTAAAAGTTTAATGACAACTGCAATGGAAAATCTAAAGGATATGATTGATGTAAATACAATCATTGGAGATCCTGTAGAAACTCCTGATGGAAGTGTTATATTAACTGTTTCTAAAGTAGGATTTGGTTTTGCAGCTGGAGGTAGTGAATTTAAAAGTCAACAAGGGTCTGGACCAGAGAAACAAGATGGAAACAATAGTCAACTTCCTTTTGGTGGAGGTAGTGGTGGTGGTGTTTCTATTACACCTATTGCATTCCTAGTTGTTAGCTCTTCAGGTGTAAGAATGCTTCATTTAGATGAAAATACACATTTATTAGAGAAAATCTTAGATTTAGCACCACAAGCGGTAGAAAAAGTACAACAAATGATGAATAATAACAAGCAAAAAAACCAACAAAACCAGCAACAAAATGGTCAATTTCAACAAAACAATCCTAATCAATTTAAGCCGAAACAGGATTTAGAATTTTAAAAGTTAACTGGATTCCAGTTAACTTTTTCTATGTATAATATTTTTTAACGCGAAAGTTCACAATTATTGCAAAAACATAGGTGGAACGCTATCATTAACACTGTACATATTTTTCTTAAAGGAGGAATTTTTCATGGCAAATATTACATTTAAAGGTAATCAAGTTACGTTATTAGGAACTGAAGTTAAAGTTGGGGATCAAGCTCCTAATTTCTCTGTTTTAGCAAATGATTTATCAGAAGTGACATTAGATAATTCTAAAGGACAAAAGCGCATTATCAGCGTTGTTCCTTCTATTGATACTGGAGTTTGTGATGCACAAACTCGTCGTTTCAATGAAGAAGCTAGCAATTTAAACGTAAAGGTGTTAACAGTAAGTATGGATTTACCATTTGCTCAAAAGCGTTGGTGTGGAGCTAACGGAATCGAGAACGTGGAAGTAGTATCCGACCACCGTGATGCATCTTTCGGAGAAGCTTACGGCGTTTTAATTAAAGAACTTCGTTTACTAGCTCGTGCAGTATTTGTAATAGATTCTAATGACAAAGTAACGTACGTTGAATACGTAAGCGAAGCAACAAACCACCCTAACTACGAAGCAGCAATCGAAGCAATCAAAGCTGCAGAGTAATTAGAAAAGCGAAGGCGCATCGGCCTGGCCCGTATAAACTGGACCAGGCCGGTAGGAGATAAAGGAAACACAGCGAACGAAAGAGAGCTGATATTGACTTATCGTACGGACGGACTGGGAAGTTTGATAGGGCCAATGCGCCGTAGCTGGACAAAGAAAAGCGGAAGGGGCTCGCTCAGGTCCACACAAACTGGAGCTACCCGTTATATAATAGTATTTCTTCAAGGATGACTCGCGTTTTTGTTAGTCATCCTTTTTTATCGTAACCGTGTAAATTTTGTGGATAACTTCTAACTTTACTTACGTTACGTCTAGCTCCGGCGGCTTGGCCCTTGAGACATAAGCCAGTCACTTCCGGTGGGCAAAAAGCGCCCACCTGCAGCGCCTGTCTTATACTTGTCGGGCTAGAACGAGCCCCCTTCGCTTTTGTTCTTACATACATAGATAAAAAGTTGGTTTTTCGTCATATATTCGATAAAATAAATGATGCTAAAAGATAAAAGGAAGTGTTAAATTTGAGTTTAACGAAATTAGAAGAAACATTTACGATATTTGATACAACAAGCTCTATTTTGCAGGAGGAGCTATCTTGTACATATTTAGAAGCGTTAGCAGAAACTGCTGAAAACTTATTTCATCAAGATGTATTACAGGATGAACTATCGGAACTAACGAAAAAAAGACTATTAAAGGAATACGATAAAATTAACTTACAATCATTAACGAAAGAAGAAGTACGTAAAGGATTTCAGTTAGCAATATTGAAAGGAATGAAAGAAGGTGCGCAAGTTAATCACCAAATGACACCTGATGCTATTTCTCTTTTTATAGGTTTCCTTGTGTCAAAATTTAATGAGAGTAACGCATCTATTTCTATTTTAGATCCAGCTGTAGGAACAGGTAATTTATTAACTGCCGTACTAAATCAATTAAGTGACAAAAAACTAACTACGTACGGAATAGATGTCGATGATTTACTAATTAAGTTAGCCTATCAAAACTCCAATTTACAGCAACATCCAATAGAATTTTATACACAGGATAGCTTACAAAACTTATATATAGAGCCTGTGGATACTGTTATATCTGATATTCCTTACGGATTTTATCCAGATGATGTAAACGCGAGCAATTTTGAACTAAAACGAAACGAAGGTCACTCCTATGCTCATCATTTATATATTGAACAAAGCATTAAATACACGAAGCCTGGAGGGTACTTATTTTTCTTAGTTCCAAATGCAATGTTTGAAGGTGAGGAGTCAAAAAACTTACATGTATATTTAAAAGATCATGTGTACATTCAAGGATTGTTACAGCTTCCATTTAACTTATTCAAAAGTCCAAAGCATGCAAAAAGTATCTTTATCCTTCAAAAGAAAGCAATAAATGTAGAACAACCTAAACAAGCGCTTCTTGTTAATTTACCTAGTTTTTCGAAAAAAGACGCAATGTCGAACATCATGGGACAAATTAATGACTGGATACAAGCAGAAAAGAGAAAAAAATAAGGCAGTATAATCAGAAAATAACGAATATAAAGGGTAAGCGCTCCCAATAGATGATGACTCTTGCAAAAAAAAAATGTCGATGTTTAAATGAAGTAGGGAATCAATAGATTACATAATAAATGCACAAAATAGGCAAGTAGATGCTTATGTTTTTCATTGTTTTAACATCAATAAAGGAGTTGTCATCAACGATGTCAAAAATTATTGCAATTAACGCAGGGAGTTCTTCTCTTAAGTTTCAGTTATTTGATATGCCAAGTGAAACTGTTATTACGAAAGGTTTAGTCGAGAGAATAGGTCTGAATGATGCTGTATTCAATATTTCGTATAACGAAGAAAAACAAACAGATGTAACAGACATACCAGATCATGGAGTCGCTGTTAAGATCTTATTAAATAAATTAATTGATTTAGGTGTAGTAAAGAGTTTTGATGAAATTACAGGTATTGGTCACCGTGTTGTACATGGTGGGGAAGAATTTAGTGATTCTGTAGTTATTACAGATGAAGTTCTTGCAAAACTTGACGAGTTATCAGAATTAGCACCACTTCATAATCCGGCTAACGTAGTTGGAATTAAGGCATTTAAGGAGATTCTTCCTAACGTACCAGCTGTAGCGGTGTTTGATACAGCGTTCCATCAAACGATGCCTGAAAAGTCTTACTTATACAGCCTTCCGTATGAGTATTATGAAAAGTATGGAATTCGTAAATACGGCTTCCACGGTACGTCTCATAAATACGTTTCTGAACGAGCGGCAGAACTATTAGGTAGACCTGTCGAAGAATTACGTCTTATATCTTGTCACCTTGGAAATGGAGCGAGTATTGCTGCAATTGAAGGTGGAAAATCGATTGATACATCAATGGGATTCACCCCACTTGCAGGTGTGGCAATGGGAACTCGCTCAGGTAATATAGACCCAGCACTTATTCCTTTTATCATGGAGAAAACTGGTAAAAGTGCAGATGAAGTATTAGACGTATTAAATAAAAAGAGCGGAATATTAGGTGTTTCTGGATTCTCTAGTGATTTACGTGATATCGAAAGTGCTGCGAAAGAAGGAAATGAGCGTGCTCAGCTAGCACTTGATGTGTTTGCAAGTAGAATCCATAAATACATCGGCTCATATGCGGCTAGAATGTACGGAGTAGATGCTATTATTTTCACTGCAGGTATCGGTGAAAATAGTACGGAAATTCGTGCGCGTGTTCTTCGCGGTTTAGAGTTTATGGGCGTTTACTGGGATCCTACGCTAAACCAGGTTAGAGGAAAAGAAGCCTTTATTAACTATCCGCACTCACCTGTAAAAGTTATTATTATCCCAACAAATGAAGAGGTTATGATTGCACGCGATGTATTGCGTCTAGCTAACGTATAATATAAATAAAAAAGAATTTGGTTTAAGTGCCGAATTCTTTTTTTTTTTGCTTGAATACTGACCATCTCTCTCTTTTTTGAACTAAATTAGAAAAATAAATAAAAACTCTTTGACTTTATGAGAGAAATGATGTAAATTACGTAATGTACGAACGTTAACAAAAAGTTATCTAAATAATATTCGTCTCTAGGGGTGTTCGACATGGAAAATGTATTTGACTACGAAGATATTCAATTAATTCCGGCTAAATGTATCGTAAATAGCCGTTCAGAATGTGATACTACTATTAAATTAGGTAAACATACTTTTAACCTGCCAGTTGTACCTGCAAACATGCAGACAATTATAGATGAAAAAATCGCTCTTTACCTAGCGGAAAATGGTTATTTTTACATTATGCATCGATTCGAACCGGAAAAACGTATCGATTTCATTAAAGATATGCATGCTCGTGGGTTAATCGCTTCAATCAGTGTCGGGGTAAAAGAAGAAGAATACTCATTTGTTCAACAGTTAGCCGAAGAGCAATTAACTCCTGATTATATCACGATTGATATTGCGCACGGACATTCTAATGCCGTTATTGAAATGATTCAGCATATTAAAAAGCACTTACCAAATAGTTTCGTTATCGCAGGAAATGTTGGAACTCCTGAAGCAGTGAGAGAGCTTGAAAACGCGGGTGCTGATGCGACTAAAGTTGGCATTGGACCTGGTAAAGTTTGTATCACAAAAATTAAAACAGGTTTCGGAACTGGTGGATGGCAGTTAGCTGCATTACGTTGGTGTGCAAAGGCAGCAAGTAAACCGGTTATTGCTGACGGTGGTATTCGTACGCACGGTGATATTGCAAAATCTATTAGATTCGGAGCTTCCATGGTAATGATTGGTTCTTTATTTGCTGGCCATGAAGAATCACCGGGAGAAACTGTTGAGAGAGATGGTAAGCTATTTAAAGAATATTTTGGTTCTGCGTCAGAATTTCAAAAAGGTGAAAAGAAAAACGTAGAAGGTAAAAAAATCTTCGTTGAGCATAAAGGCTCATTAAAAGATACACTTAAAGAAATGGAACAAGACTTACAATCATCTATTTCGTATGCTGGTGGTAACAAACTAGATGCAATTAAACATGTGGACTATGTAGTAGTGAAGAACTCCATTTTTAATGGGGATAAAGTATACTAATAAAGAAGGTGGGCGAGAATAATCTTGCCCATCTTTTTTATCGTTTAGGCAATTATTAAAGTGGACAGTTGTAGATAACTACTAACTTTGTGTTGCTACGTTCTGGCTCCTCCGTCGCCGTGTTTCCTTTATCACAACCGTAACAGTCCAGTTTGTACGGGCCTGAACGAAGCGCCTTCGCATTTGTTCTTGTCGTTAAACTACACTTGCGGATGTAGTTCTAGATACTTGATAACGACATTATGAAACCGACTATGCTATAATATGTGTAAATATGGAACTAAGTAAGGGGAGATTTTTATGCAAGAATCTCAAGTGAAAGATAAGATAGTAAGCTGGGAAAATGAACTTAAATTACTTCAGAAATCACAACTAGAAGAAACAATTGATAGCTGGTTAGAAACAGCATTTTCTTACATACCAGAAGAATTAAAACACAATTTTTTTCAACAACTCGACACTTGGCTATTTCACCTACAAGGAATCATTCAAGAATCTACCTTTCAAAATGAAGCGGAACAAAGAATCATAAATACTGCTCAAATATTTGAACCTTCCATTACTTCTATAGAGCAAATACAAACATTAAATTTAGAACAAAAATCATTTATTGCAAATCAGCAAATGGCAAAACAAAAGCTTTATGCACTTGTCCAAGGTGGAATGACTGGAATTGGGAAGTATTCAACGCTTGCTATGGATATCCCTGCGTTTACACTATTAAATATTAGAACAACTCAACTTATTGCAATGTCGTTTGGCTATACATCAAAATCTCCTATGGAAATGGTTCGCCTACTACAAGTTTATTATGCAGCAACATTACCTAAACGATTTCAGTATGAGAGATGGGAGCAACTTAAACAAGAACTTAAACTAGAACGAGACCCATACTTTTATCCGTTGTCAGAACGTGAGCACCCAGAGACTTGGATACATCACCCTTTAACACATTTATTAAAACTAATCTTTATTATCACGGTTACCCGAAAAAAAGAGCGTTTGCCGATAGTAGGCATTGTCACAGGTGCTAGCCTCAATCATTATTGGACGAAGCAAGTTTCTACTTTTGCACATCACTATTTTTCTGTTCGACATTTGGCAGAAAACGAATATTAATAAAACAAAGGCATTCCTTAAAGGATGCCTTTGTTTTTTCTTAAGAATGTATTTTATTTGAAGAAACTTCCTGATTTAATCGATACCATAGCCAAAGGTCATTTATTATACTAGCTAAATTAGCGATCGATTCATTTAATTCACATGACTTCTCGAAGTTAGCTTCATTGTTTAGCTTTTCTTGTTTTTCATTAATTTCTTGTTCTATATCTTTAATTCGGTCCGGAATTTTCCCTCGAATTTTTTCCCATTGTAATAATATTTCATCTTGTTCTTCTTTACTGTATTTAGCCCAGTCTTTCTCTAGTTTCGGTAGTGAAATGCCTAACCGTTCGTCTTTTTTAAAACAGTACATAAGGTCGAACATCCTTCCTTTTTCTCCTCTAATATATTTATTGTATAACAAATAAGCGCTTCCAACAATGGGAGGAGGTAGGAGGATTATTAGTTTCTAACAACTAGAACATCACAAGCAGCATTTCTAACTATATTTTCGGAAACACTTCCGATAAGTAATCTTTCTATAGCATTTACACCGGTTGCACCACATACAATTAGATCAATGCTGTTTTTACGTGCGATATCTCTAGCGATTAATATTTTTGGAGAACCGAAGTCTACTATTTTATTTACAGTTTTAACGTTAGCCTCTACTGCCTGTTTTTCAAACTTAGTCAATAATTCTTTTGCATAATTTTCTGCATGCTCTATTGCAGTTCCTGTATGCAAGTTCATGGCTGCAAAAGTATGAATGTCTATAATATGTGTAATAGTGAGTGCTGCATTATCCTTTAAACAAAGATGAAGTGCTTTTTGGAAGGCTTGCTCTGATTCTTTTGATCCGTCAACTGCAACTAATACATGTTTATACATGTTCTCATCTCCTATGGATTGAAATTGTAAAAAATATTCTAATATTTACCTATATTATACTCCTGGAAAATTACGAAAACTATATCGTGTATTCGTACAAAAAAGGAGAATTAGTGACATGTCGAAAAAACAAAATGAAAAGCTGCAATTTTTTTATGATGACGAGGCAGCAACAACAATTAGCAACCAAATAACCGATTCTTATACGAGTGGGTATGTAAATGAAGAATTTGGTGAGAAGAAAGAAGCGGAACAACAAAACACAAATCAGTACTAATTTTTGACTGTGTATGCTGAAAAAGGGCTGCTTAGGCGGTCCTTTTCATATTATAAAGTAAACGTTACAGCAAAAAAGTTGTAAAATTTTATGCAATAAAAGAAAATAGATAGTAAGAAAAAGTAACGCATAGGGGGAGAGGAAGTATGCGTCATGCTGTTATTACTGCTGGAACGAAAGGGTTAGGGAAAAAAGTTACGCAATTAATGGTCGAACAAGGTTGCTCTGTTACTGTTCAATATAGAAGTGATGAGGAAGCGATGCTGAAAATGAAAGAATCGCTCTCCCTAATAGAAAACTCAAATCTACAATTTGTACAAGGGGATATTACGAACAAAGATGATATACATAAGTTAATTAACGAAGCATATAACCATCATGGACGCATTGATTATTTAATATGCAATGCCGGCCCTTATATTTTTGAAAGAAAGAAACTAGTAGATTACAGTGATGAAGAGTGGTATGAAATGATAGAAGGTAATTTATCTGCTGTTTTTCATTTAGTTAAAAAAGTAGTTCCTATTATGCGAGAACAACAATTTGGAAGGATTATTACTTACGGTTTCCAAGGTGCTGAGACTTCCCCAGCATGGATATATCGTTCAGCTTTTGCCGCCGCTAAAGTAGGTTTAGTTTCTTTAACAAAAACGTTAGCTGTAGAAGAAGCCGAAAATGGTATTACAGTAAATATGGTGTCTCCTGGAAATATTTTAGGAGATATGAAAGAAGCAAGTATTGAAACCGCCCGTTTAATTAAAGATGAAAATACTCCGATTGGGAGATCAGGTACTGGTGAAGATATTGCTCGTGTTGTACGCTTTTTATGTGATGAAAATTCGGATATGATTACTGGATCTGTCATTGAGGTAACCGGTGGATTAGATGTTATAAACCGTTTCCGTTAATTCTAATCGACTATTTTTCTGTTTATTTGTTAGAAAGATTCAAAAATAAAACAAATCAATAAAAGCATTAACGCAAAGTTTACAAGAGATAATCTCGAAATTTAAAATATAATATAAAAACGGGTGGCATCGGTAGCCACCCGTTTTCTATTATTTTTTTATGATTTGTAATTCTTTTGGATATTGTGTCAATAGCTCGTAGCCAGTATCTGTAATGTAAACATCGTCTTCAATTCTAACTCCACCGAATCCAGGTACGTAAATTCCAGGTTCAATCGTAAACGTCATACCTTTTTGTAGTTTCATTGTATTCGTTTCGTTCATAGACGGATATTCGTGAACTTCGATTCCAAGACCGTGCCCTAGTCGATGAGTAAAATATTGTCCATAGCCAGCCTCCGTAATGAGAGAGCGAGCTATTCTATCTAAACTACCGATTTCTACACCAGGTTTACAAGCATTCACAGCTGAAAGTTCCGCTTGTAATACTGTCTCATAAATGTTGTGGCCTTCCTCTGATAAATGATCGAATGCTAACGTTCTAGTAATATCAGAACAATAGCCGTCTAATACTACTCCTAAATCAAATAATATGAGATCCCCTTCGTTTATACTATTCAATCCAGGCTTGCCGTGTGGAGAAGCGGTCTTACTACCTGTAAGTGCCATCGTTGAAAACGACATTTCTCTAATCCCTTTTTTCTTTAATTCATATTCAATTGCTGCGACAAGTTCTTGCTCTGTTCTTCCTTTTTGTATGTAATGAACGCCTATTTCTACACCGAAGTCAGCAAGTTTTGCAGCCTCCCGTAAAATAGCAACCTCTTGCTCATCTTTAATTAAACGAAGCTCGTACATTTTTTCTTCTGCAGAAACGAAAGTGGCTTGCGGGAATAACGCTAGTAATGCTTTATACCGAGATACAATCATATGCTCTTTTTCAATTGCTAATTTTTCAATTGATATATTACGCTTATTAATTTCTTCCTTCATCATCTCCCACGGATTTTCCGTATCGGAATAGCCGAGAATCGAATGACTCCAACCTGTCGCCTTTACTTGTTCTACTTCCATATTGGGACAGATTAATATTGGGCTGTGCTCTGGGAACACGAGTAATCCAAGTAATCTTTCATGTGGGTCTGAGTAAAAATTACTTAAATAAAACACGTTTGGCGTCGATGTTAAAAAACTAGCTGAGACATCTTTCTCTTTCATCCAGTTAACTAATTGTTCCATTCTTTTTTCGTTCAAAATAAACACATCCCTTTCCTACTCTTACAAAATCGTTTACTATTAGCTTATCAGGGAATAATAAAACTGTAAATTAAGAATTATTAAATCAGTTTTCCTGAAAAAGTTTACATGATGATCACAAAGGAGGAAGAGGAATGAAAGTATCATACCACGGACATTCAGTTGTCAAAGTAGAAACATCCGATTATACCATTCTTTTCGACCCGTTTATTACGGGTAACAGCACGACAGATTTGAATGCGGAAGATGTAAAGGTAGATGTCATTTTATTAACTCACGGCCACAATGATCATGTTGGGGATACGGTCCAGTTAGCAAAGAAAAATGACGCATTAGTTATTGCGCCATTTGAATTAGCTACATTTTTAGGCTGGCAAGGGGTAAAGGTCCATCCAATGCATATTGGTGGAGCGAATACTTTTGATTTTGGAAAAGTGAAATTAACACAAGCATTTCATGGATCTAGCTATACGAACGAAGAAACGAAAGAAATTACATACACAGGAATGCCTAGTGGAATTTTATTAACGATAGAAGGAAAAACAATTTACCACGCAGGAGACACAGCGCTGTTTTCTGATATGAAGCTAATTGGAGAAAGAAATAATATTGATCTTGCCTTTTTACCGATTGGTGACAATTTTACGATGGGCATTGAAGACGCACTGCTTGCGGCAGAATGGTTAGGGGCCAAAAAAGTCGTACCAATCCATTACAACACTTTCCCAGTCATCGAACAAGACCCAACTCACTTCACTAACCAACTCCCAGAAGGTGTCGGAATTACCCTATCACCTGGGCAATCTATTGAAATATAAAGAACTAAGAGTCAACTTAAACCTATTCTCTATTTTCAAGCTAGACCCTCATGCAAGTGAAAATTTGCACCATGGTGCATAAAATGGGTGGTTCGACTTTGACAGCTACAATGTTTTCCTTTTCCAGATTTAGGACCGTGAGTGGAACGGAGCGGAAGACACTTGACTCCAGCGGGAGGTAGAGGGAAGGTCGAGACCCCACAGGCGCAGCCGAGGAGGCTCGACTCCCTCCCCGCGGAAAGCAAGTGTCTGCAGCGAAGTGAAACGGATTAACTTAAAACGTATAACAACAAACAACGTTGTCTTTATTGAAATGCCATTTTCTAAACACGTATGGTTTCAGGGTGAAAGAAGCTTCTTAGGCTTCTTTTTTTTATTCTACTGCATATAATGGAACAAGCTATAAAACTTGGAGGGAAAAAAATGAAAAACAGACTATTACTATCCTTACTATGCTTAGCAGCCTTATTATATATTGCTGTTCCACGTATCCCAATGGGAGCAGAAGGACTTCCAGGCATGTTCGCACTAGCGTGGCTTCTTTTTGCACTAATTGCAATTGGTGGGAATATTTCCGCCCTAATGTTCCAACCAAAACGTAAGCGAACAGTGTCAAAATTAAAACTAGAAGAAGAAAAAAGAAGAAGACTACGTCAATATAGCTAAACAAACATTTGAATGTCAGCGAGTTCATTCGTATAATGAGAAGTAAGAATATGAAGTGGACGGGTGAACTTTGTGACTAAACATGAGCAGATTATACAATACATTGAAGAATTACCTATTGGCGAAAAAATATCCGTTCGTCAAATAGCAAAAGCTTTAACGGTAAGCGAAGGAACAGCTTATCGTGCAATTAAGGAAGCAGAGAATAAAGGATATGTTAGCACGATTGAACGAGTCGGGACAATCCGCATTGAACGAAAGAAAAAAGAGAATTTTGAAAAACTAACCTTTGCAGAAGTTGTTAATATTGTTGACGGACAAGTAATCGGTGGTAAAGAAGGATTACATAAAACGTTAAATAAACTTGTAATTGGTGCTATGAAGCTAGAAGCAATGGTTCGCTACATTGGTCCTGGTGATTTATTAATTGTAGGGAATAGAACAAATGCCCACCAAGTAGCTGTAGAAAGAGGGACGGCTGTTCTTATTACAGGGGGATTTGATACAGAAGATCATGTTAAGGAATTAGCAGATGAGTACAAGCTACCGATCATTTCTAGTAGCTACGATACGTTTACTGTAGCAACGCTCATTAACCGTGCGATATATGACCAATTAATCAAGAAGGAAATCGTGTTAGTGGAGGATATCCTTACACCAGTTGAGGAAACTGCCTATTTAACAACAGACCAAAAAATAAAAGATTGGCTTCAACATAATGATGATACTCAACATAGTAGATTTCCGGTAGTAGATCGAAATTTAAAAGTTCAAGGAGTCATTACGTCTAAAGATGTAGTAGGTAAAGATCCTGAAATTACTTTAGAGAAGGTAATGACGAAGCAACCTATTACGGTTAACGGTAAAACTTCAGTCGCTTCAGCTTCTCATATGATGGTTTGGGAAGGAATTGAAATGCTTCCGGTAGTCGATCAGCACCACCGTTTAACGGGGATAATTAGTCGACAAGACGTACTAAAAGCGTTACAAATGATTCAAAGACAACCGCAAGTTGGTGAAACGTTAGATGATATTGTAACAAATCAATTTACCGACATCTCGAATAAAAGTGGTGAGGAACTTTATCATTGTGAAGTAACACCACAAATGACAAACAACGTCGGCACTATTTCATATGGCGTTTTTACGACAATTGTAACGGAAGCGGCAAAACAAGCGTTGCGAAAGCTAAAAAAAGGCGATATGGTAGTGGAAAATATTACGACATACTTTATTAAACCGGTACAAATTGATAGTTGTATCGAAATAAAACCGAAAATATTAGAAGTGGGTAGAAAGTTTGGTAAAGTTGATGTTGAAGTGTTTCATGAAGGTCAAGTAGTTGGAAAAGCAATGATGATGGTACAAATAATACATTAAAAAACCTAGCAGGCTACATGCTTGCTAGGTTTCTTATTTTTACTGATTTGCATATTTTTCTGCTTCTTCTCTCGCAAAAGGCAAATAAAAACGGTACGCTTTAACACCAGCCCAAATGCTACCTGCTCCAACAACAATCATAATAATTCCAACAACAATCGCAACGGTTGATAAGGGATTAATAATTGTATTAAAACCAAATGAGGTTACGAAA